>CAZEIN010000096.1:0-2108 GCA_964512425.1 uncultured Sulfurovum sp. | reverse complement strand
ATCAACTATATCGAACAGGTGAGCACGAAAGAGAAGTATGTACACAGTGACTCTCGTTATGATATGGGACAATTTCGCTATGCTATCCCAGAGACTTCCAAAAAAGTCATCGCCTATGATTTTGGTATCAAACGTAATATCCTCAATGAGCTGACATTTGCAGGAATTGAGGTCACTGTGGTTCCCAATGATACGCCAGCCTCAGAGGTAGTGGATGCATTTAAAGCAGGGAAATGTGATGGTGTCTTTCTCTCCAATGGCCCTGGGGATCCACTAATCCTCGCCAGAGAAAAGGAGATCACTCAGGAGCTGTTGGCAGCCAAGATCCCAATGTTTGGTATCTGTCTAGGGCATCAGATGCTCTCGATCGCCCATGGCTATGATACCTATAAGCTCAAGTTTGGGCACCATGGCGGCAACCATCCAGTCAAAAACCAAGCCACAGGTTCTGTGGAGATCACAGCGCAAAACCATAACTATAATGTACCTGATACGATCACAGAGATTGCAGAGGTGACCCATGTGAACCTCTTTGATGATACGATCGAAGGGCTGAAGTACAAGGGTGAGCCTGTCATGTCGGTACAGCATCACCCAGAAGCCAGCCCTGGACCACATGAGAGTGCGACTATCTTCTCTGAGTTCAAAAAGATGTTGGGATAAACGGTAGGAGTATCCCTTGTGGATGCCTGGGTACCCACAAGGGGCACCTCTACGAATTTTAAAGGAATCAATAGATGAATATAGCCATACTATTCGGTGGGTCGAGTTATGAGCATGAGGTGAGCATTGTCTCAGCCATTACGATGAAAAAAGTACTCAAAAAGAGTACATTGCAGTTTGTCTTTGTGGATCCCATGCGGGATTTTTATCTCATAGAGAGTGACAAGATGCAGTCCAAGCTCTTCTCTTCGGGAGAGTATAAAAAGAGCAAGAAGCTTATGCTCAAAAAAACAGGATTTTTTATAGAGGGGATGTTTGGCTCAAAGCCCGTAGAGACAGACGTGGTGCTTAATCTCATTCATGGTAGAGATGGCGAAGATGGCAAGATATCTTCCCTGTTGAGCTTTTATGCTGTACCCTTTATCTCTCCACGCACAGAAGCTTCGGCATTGAGTTTCAACAAACTCTATACCAAATGTTTGGCCCAGAGTGTAGGGGTCAAAACAGTTGCGTATGAGCACCTCAGTGCCAATGATGAACGCAAAGTAACGATGCCCTATCCAGTTATCATCAAGCCAGTGCGACTCGGTAGCAGTATAGGATTGAGTGTAGTGAAGAGCCCAGAAGAGCTAGACTATGCACTTGATGTGGCATTCGAGTTTGACAGTGATGTCATCATAGAGCCTTTTATAGAAAATGTCAAAGAGTATAATCAAGCAGGATGTTTGAGTGATCAGTGGGAACTCTCTATCATAGAGGAGCCGCAAAAAGAGGGCTTCTTGGACTTTGAGAAGAAATATATGGACTTTTCCAGAGATTCGCAGGTCAACGAAGCAGAGATTTCTGATAGCTTGAAGCAACGTATCCAGAGTAGTTTCCAAAAAATCTATGATCCACTCTTTAGAGGGTCTGTGATTCGATGTGATTTCTTTGAGATAGAGGGCGAAGTGTATCTCAATGAGATCAATCCTGTACCTGGATCTATGGCAAATTACCTTTTTGAGAACTTTGAGGAGATGATTATGAGACTCTCTCGAAATCTTCCGAGTGAAGAGAATATTGTCATTGATTATCAATACATTCACTCTATCCAAAGTGCCAAGGGCAAAGCATAAAATAGGAGGATATTTCTCCTATTAAATCTCCCCCTGTTCCCCCCTATGTCGCATTTGGTAACCATTCTTCCAAAATTAATGAACATTAACAAAAATAACACTAAATTAAGCTATTTCTGTTCAAAAATCTTTATAATGTCTCCGTTACTGTTACTGTAACTTTACTGTAACAAACTAAATTTAGGAGGCTTATATGCAGTCAAATGCAGCTATGGAATATGATTATTCCGTCGTGAAACTGTTTATGTGGACTACGGTCATATTCGGTATAGTCGGAATGTTGATCGGTACGCTTATTGCGGCACAGTTGGCATTTCCATCACTTAACTA
>CAZEIN010000095.1:0-3747 GCA_964512425.1 uncultured Sulfurovum sp. | reverse complement strand
ATGGGATCATCCGTAAGGATGGTACGGCACTGAAAGTAATGCACATTACACAGATACTGGCAGGCACTTTGGGGAATGAAAAATGAGGAATGAAGAATGAGGAATCGAGCTATTTTTATAACCTGTAGGGTGCGTAACACGCACCATAATGGATATTCATCTTGCTTTCAAAATCCCGCCGAAAGGCTCTTAACGATTGGGGTGGTATCCTGATGAACCATCCCGCCCAAGCCGCCCGATTTGTAGCTGATGATGCCCGTATGCACTGGCATGACAAAGCCCTCTGGTTTGTACGTGAAAAGAGAGATAACGCCAGTCAGAGTATCCCCGAATGGGAAAGACTGAGAGGCGCTGCCGCTGCGATCAAGACCCACACTATGAGCAAGCTCGATAGCTATCTAGAGCAGTTCGAGCGAGAGGCCCAAGCCAAAGGGATTCATGTCCACTGGGCAGCGGACGCAAGAGAACATAATGAGATCGTCCATACCCTTCTGCTGGAGCGGGGGGTCAAACGGGTGGTCAAAAGCAAGTCCATGCTCACCGAGGAGTGCCATCTCAACCCCTATCTAGAGGAGCGTGGCATAGAGGTGGTCGATACGGATTTGGGAGAGCGGATCATCCAGCTACGGCATGAGCCGCCCTCTCATATCGTTCTGCCTGCCATCCACCTGACCAAAGAGGATGTCTCTGATACCTTTCATGTCCATCTAGATACAGAGCAGGGCAACAGTGACCCGACCTATCTCACCCGTGCTGCCAGAGCCCATCTACGAGAAAAATTCCTCGCAGCCGATGCTGGGATCACAGGGGTGAACTTCGCAATCGCCCAGACAGGTGGTGTGGTGGTCTGCACCAATGAGGGTAATGCTGATATGGGTGCTTCTCTGCCCAAACTTCATATCGCCTGTATGGGGATAGAAAAGATCATCCCTTCTTTGGAGCATCTAGGGGTCTTTACCCGTCTACTAGCACGCTCTGCGACAGGACAGCCTATCACCACCTATACCTCACATTTCCATGCCCCTGTAGAGGGTGGGCAGATGCATATCGTGATCGTAGATAATGGCAGGAGCCAATTTCTAGAGAGCGACAAGTACCGCAAATCGCTCAACTGTATTCGCTGTGGAGCATGTATGAATACCTGCCCAATCTATAGACGCAGTGGAGGGCACAGCTATGGCTATGTCATCCCTGGGCCTATCGGCTCTACTCTGGGGGCATTTAGAAACCCTCATGAGCACAAGAGCCTGCCCTTTGCCTGCACACTTTGTGCCTCGTGTAGCCATGTCTGTCCTGCAATGGTAGATCTCGACAAACAGCTCTATCATCACCGCCAAGACATCGTCAAAGCAGGACTCATGGCATGGAAGAAACGCAATATCCTCAGAGCCACGGCATGGCTCATGGCACACCCCAAGCTCATGGATGGTGCTGGCAAAGTAGCCAGAAAGATTGTACCGCTACTCCCAAGAAAAATCGTCTACGCCAAAGCCAATATCTGGGGCAGAGGGAGAGAACTGCCATCCATGCCAAAACAAAGCTTCAAAGAACTATACAAAAAGGACAAAAAATGACCCGGTGGGTGTGTAATGCACACCCTCATGGAGGCATCATCTCCCGTCATTGTTTCGCCAAAAGGCTCGCAATCCAAAGGACATCTGCATGACCCCCAAAGACAAAATCCTACAAACCATACGTGCCACTAAACCCGAAGAGACAGCACTCCCTTCACTAGAGGGCTTGGGAATACATTTTGATAATCCGATGGAAACTTTCAAAACGATGCTAGAGAGCGTTGGAGGAGAGCTTGTAGGAGATGAGGGATGGAGCCCTCTCGTAGAGAGACTCTATCCTGATGCCAAAGTGATTGCCTCGAATGTTTCTGGCTGTGATGTTTCTACCTTGGAGCTGGACGAGATTGAGGATCCTCATGATCTCTCTACGATTGACTTGGCAATCGTCCAAGCAGAGTTTGCCGTAGCAGAGAATGGCGCAGTATGGGTCAAAAACCCAGATAACAGACATAGAGCCCTCTATTTTATCGCGGAGCACATCATCTTCGTAGTACCTAGAGGAGAGATCGTCCATACGATGCATGAAGCGTATGGGAGGATAGGGTTTGGAGAGGGAGAATTTGGATGCTTTATCTCTGGCCCTTCCAAGACAGCAGATATCGAACAGTCATTGGTTATTGGAGCACATGGAGCGAAATCTGCTTATGTGATATTTGTCTAAAAGTATGTTTATGAGATATGTTATGCTAGTTTGGTTGCTATGTGGTATGGGTTTTGCTGCGACTCTCCCCAGAGAAGTACTGTTGATCCACTCTTTTCACAAGGGCTTCAAATGGAGCGATGCCATCTCCTCTGCTATCGAGAGGGAACTTGCGACGGGAGAAGCCATCAATCTCACCACGGTCTATATGGATAGCAAAAAGATCGCCACCTCAGACTACTTTGACAAGCTGGCCGATCTCTACAAGACGCAGTTTAGTACCCGTATTTTTGACTTGGTTATTGTGAGTGACAACAATGCCTTTAACTTTGTGATACGCTATCATGACTACCTGTTTGCCTATAAACCTGTGCTGTTTTGCGGGGTCAATAATTTTGACAAGGCCTTTCTCCAAGAGAATGATATGCAACGCTATATGACCGGCGTGGTAGAGCAGGTTGATCTGGAGAAAAATGTTGATCTCATCCTCAAAATACATCCCAAACTCAAAAAGCTAGTCATCATCAGCGACCTCTCCAAAACAGGCCAAGCCATCAGGCGCGATCTGCGGCGCGTCATCCCTAAATACCGAGAAGAGATCGACCAAATCGAGTACATAGACAACATCAGTATGGAGGCACTCAAACAGAGAGTCCAAACACTAGGGCATGATGCTGCGATACTTTTTGTTCTCTTTTCTAAAGACAAACAGGGGAAGTTTTTTACCTACAAGGAGTCTATCAGTCAGATACGCTCTGCCAGTCAAGTACCTATTTACGGGCTATGGGACTTCTATCTCGATTATGGGATGATGGGGGGATTGCTCACCTCTGCTGATGCGCAAGGGGAGGCTGTCGCTCGTATGGCACTGGAGGTATTGGCGGGTAAACCCATCAGTGAGATTCCCATCATGGACAAACCGCTCAACCGCTATATGTTTGATTACCATGAATTGGAGCGATTTGGTATCACCATACGGAAGCATCTGGATGACTATGAGGTGATCAATGAACCTTTTTCATTCTACAAAGAGTATCGCAATCTTGTCAACGGCACACTGCTGTTGTTTGTGCTTTTCTTGACCTTGATTATCCTGATGCGTCAAAACATTCAACGCAGAAAAAAGGTAGAGATCGATCTCTCTAACCAGCTGAAATTTGATCGGGTACTGTTAGATACTTTACCAAATCCTATTTATTATAAAGATACTGATGGTAGGTTTTTGGGGTGTAACCTCTCTTTTGCCAAGTTGGTGAAACATAAGAGACAAGAGGTAATCGGGAAAACAGCCTATGATTTTTTTCCAAAGAAAATCGCAACCAAAAATGCAGAGATAGATCAAGGGCTCTTGCGTACGATGGGGACGAGCAGCTCGGAGTTTACCCTGCACACTGCGGGTGAAGGGATGCGTTATTTCACACTCAACAAGGCAGTCTATGACAATATCGATGGCAGTGTAGGGGGTATCGTCTGTATCATGGATGATACCACGGAGCGTATCCAGCAAAAGCAGTTCCTCATCCAGCAGAGCAA
>CAZEIN010000094.1:0-1826 GCA_964512425.1 uncultured Sulfurovum sp. | reverse complement strand
TATTCCACTGCACGAAAAGCATCGAATCGCCTGCCATGATCTTACTATAGGCGTTCATGCAGAGCTTATGATGAATAATAGCCTTGTTATCCTTATAAAATGCCACGATATCATCCCCCACTTTTGGGTGACAGCAGTGGTCAAACGCTATACCCTCTATCTGTTTATTCGTAAAAAAGATAAAATGCTCCACCTCTTTGCTTAGTGCTTTTTTATAGCCTTTTTTGAGAATCTCCCAAAAACGTACCTCTTTGATATTTTGAGAAACAGAAAACTTATGTATTTTATCCTTTAATGCATCCAGATGTATTGCTGCTTTGGCAATGGTAGCATCATCATGCTGCTTCTCTAGTATACGTTGAATCTGTAGTGGTTTTCGTTGAAATAATGTCCCTAATATAGCATACGTACTGTGCTCATCTACCTCTCTCAGCCTTTTTCTACACTGGTGTCGAATACCACTCTTGGCTTTGGAGGTTTTCACTGTACTCTCCCAAGAACAGTACATGCGCGAGGTACCAGAGGTAAGTACCTTGACGATATCTCCATTTTTGAGTATGGTAAGCAGTGAGGCTTTTTCTTTGTTGACCAAGGCACCTGTGGCACGCTCTCCAATTTCTGAATGGATAGCATAGGCAAAGTCCAGTGCCACTGCATCTTTGGGTAGCGTAATATAGTCCCCCTCTGGGGTAAATACAGAGATCTCTTCAGAGAAAAGGTCACTTTTGGCAAGCTCATAAAACTCTTCGACAGATTCATTCTGATAGTTGAGGCCCTTGAGCCACTCTAAATTGACATTTTTCAGACCACCTTTGTACTTCCAATGTGCAGCTACACCATACTCGGCCAGCTGATGCATCTGTCGTGTACGTATCTGTGCTTCTACGATCCCTTCATCATCAAACAGTGTTGTATGGATGGTTTGGTACCCATTCTCTTTTGGCAAGGCGATATAGTCCTTAAATCGTGAAATCAATGGCGTAAACTCTAAATGAATCGCACCTAGTGCTTCATAGCACTCTAGGGGCTCCTTAACGATAATTCTAATCGCCAATAGGTCAAGAACCTCGTCAATCCCCACCCCCTTACGTTGCATTTTGAGATAGATAGAGTAATAGTGTTTAACTCTACCTATGACTTCAAAATTCTCCCAATGATAGCCCGCTTGGTGGAGAATATTTTTAACTTTAGAAATAAATGCGTTGAGGCTGAAATGTAAGTCTTGGTCATTGGATTGAATATAAGCATCTATCTTTTGATACTCATCAGGATAGATATATTTGAAACTGAGATCTTCGAGATAGTTTTTGATCTTAGCAATACCTAGTCTATGTGCGATTGGAGCATAGACTACAAGCGTCTCTTCAGAGATACGTAGTTGCTTGACAGAGGGAAGTGCATCCAGTGTCATCATATTATGTAATCTATCACAAAGTTTGATAATCAATACACGCACATCTTCTATCGATGCAATCAGCATCTTACGGAAACTTAGTGCAGAATTACTATTCCTCTCGTCACGAATAGTAACAATCTTGGTGAGTCCCGCAACAATATGCCGAACATCTTTACCAAACTGTTTTTCAATCTCTTCTATCGCATAATCCGTATCCTCTACCACATCATGTAGCAGTGCAGAAATTACCATGGTCTCATCTGCACTAAACGAGGCAGTAATAGCTGCTACGGCAATAGGATGGACAACGTAGGGGGCACCGCTTTTTCGGTATTGGTCTAGATGGAGAGTGATGGCAAGATCTAATGCTTGCTCTATAGGTTCTGTGATCTCAATCTGCTCTCTGAGAAAATCTTTGGCAGCAAAGATG
>CAZEIN010000093.1:0-4963 GCA_964512425.1 uncultured Sulfurovum sp. | reverse complement strand
CAAAACCTAGCAATTTCATTGAGTAGATCATATGTTTTGACAGATGCCTCATCTGTCAAAACCCTATGATTACGACTACACTCACTAAGCACTCCCAAGCTTTACCGATTTTTAACGACCTTTTTGATATAATCTTTCACTAACTATAATCCTGCATTATAAAAATAAATTCCATTATCAAGGTTGCTTATGAAAGATCTATTTACCTCATTCAAGGATAACTGTGGGTTTGGACTCCTTGCCTCTATCGACAATATACCCTCACACAAAAATCTCGAAGACGCAGTTACCTCACTCTCTCGCATGATGCACAGAGGGGCAATCGCAGCAGATGGCAAGACGGGAGATGGTTCTGGTCTACTACTCTCTATCCCTAGAAAATTTTTCCAAAGAGAAGCGAACAAAGCAGGGGTAGAACTACCAAAGCACTATGCCGTAGCGATGGTTTTTTCTCGTAATAAGGGCGATATAGAGGTCATCAAAGAGTCCTGTCGCAACAATGATCTCAAAGTGATCTTTAGCAGAGAAGTGCCACTGAACAAGGCGGCTTTGGGTGAACAGGCATTGGCTTCGGTGCCTCAGATCACACAGGCGTTTGTCGTACCTGATGCACTCGTGGCAGTAGAGCGATTCAACGCACTGGTCTATCTCACGCGCAAAGAGATTGAATACAAACTTCGCAAAGATCGAAATTTTTATATCCCTTCATTTTCTACCTCTGTGATCTCCTACAAGGGTCTCGTGATGCCTACCCATATCAAAGAGTTCTATCCAGATATCGCAGATACGGACTTTGAGATTGCATTTGCACTCTTTCATCAACGATTCTCTACCAATACACTGCCGGAGTGGCGATTGGCACAACCCTTTAGGGCCGTAGCACACAATGGAGAGATCAACTCTGTAGCAGCCAATCGTCTCAATGTGGCGTCTAAAATCAAGGGCTTCAAGAGTGACGTATTTTCTGCCAAAGAGATGGAGCGTATCTCCGTGATCATACAGGAGAGTATGAGTGATTCTGCTAGCTTGGATAATTTCTTGGAGTTTCTCCATGTCAACGGTATGGATTTTTTCAAAGCCGCCAGATCAGTGATCCCTGCCCCATGGCACAATGCACCCTATATGGATCCTGATCTCAAAGCGTTTTATGAGTACGTGAGCGGCTCTTTTGAGCCATGGGATGGTCCAGCCGCGGTCAGTATCACTGATGGCAGATATATCGGTTGTGTACTGGACAGAAATGGTCTCAGACCTGCTAAATATATTATTACTACAGACAATAGACTATTGATTAGTTCTGAATATGGGGTGATTGATACTCCAGAAGAAGAGATTGTTGAACGTGGTAGACTCAAGTCAGGCGAAATGATGGGACTTGACCTCAAGTATGGCAGAGTGTTGTACAATGAGGATATCAATAGCTATCTCAAAGACAAAGATCCCTATGAAAAATGGCTCAATGCCAACATGACCTATCTCCAAGAGCATGCCCATGACTCCAATACGCTGTTTCCCAAGCAACCCAAAGAGGAGATTGAAGCCAAGCAACGCTATTTTAACTATACACAGGAGCTGATCAAAGAGGTCATCAAGCCCATGGCAGAGGAGGGCAAAGAGACTACAGCTTCTATGGGTGATGATACACCATTGGCTGCATTCTCCACTGAACAGCGTCACTTTTCGGACTTTTTCAAGCAGAAATTTGCACAGGTAACCAATCCTCCGATTGACCCTATCCGAGAAAAGATCGTGATGAGTCTCAATACAGGTTTTGGACAGATACGCAACATCCTCGCAGATGACCCCAGCAATGCCAAGCGACTCAAAACAGTCTCTCCGATTATGTCTAGAGAGAAGTTTCAGCTCCTCAAAGAGTTTGGTGGTGAGGGCAACCCACGCTATGATGCAGACTATCGCTATCAGACCTACAGCACTGTGTTTGGAAATAACCTCAAATCTAGCATGGAGAAGCTCATAGATGAAATTATCGTAGATGTGCGAGATCGGGGTATTCGTATCGTGGTGCTAGATGACAGAGAGATGTCAGTGACCAGACCAGCCATGCCGATGCTCATGCTCGTAGGGCGACTCTCACAGAGATTACTGGATGAAGATATCAAACATCTCGCCAATATCGTCACAGTGACAGGAGAGGTATTTGATCCACACTCTGCTGCGTGTATGATTGGATATGGCGCGTCTACGGTGTTCCCTTATCTACTCTACTATACAGTCAAAACAGTGGTCAAAAAGAGTGATCCAGATGCAGATCTCAAGCCTATCCTCAAGCGTTTTCGTCGAGCGATGAGTGCAGGACTGATGAAAATCATGTCCAAAATGGGTATCTCTACGATTGTGAGCTACCGCAATGCGGCACTCTTTGATGCGATTGGACTGAGTGAAGAGATTGTACATGACTGCTTCAGGGGCTCCAAAGGGCTCTTGGGAGGCCTAGGCTATGCAGATATAGAGGCACGACTCAAACAGTATGCACTGGATGCGTATGATACAGAGGGGAGAAAGTCGGCACTGGACAAAGGCGGTTTCTACCGATTCAAAAAGAACGCAGAGTATCATGATTTTTCCAGAGGGGTGATTCAGTCGATTATCAAGCTGGGAACCACAGGTGAAAAGTCAGACTATGAGTATTTCAAGACACTAGTCAACGACAGAGACAAGAAATTTATCAGAGATTTTTATCAGCTCAAATCAGACAGGGACCCTATCGCTCTAGATCAGGTAGAGCCGTTAGAGGCTATCTATAGACGGTTCTCTACAGCGGCGATGAGTCTAGGCTCCATGTCTCCAGAGGCTCATGAGTGTCTGGCTGCTGCGATGAATACCATCGGTGCCAAGAGTAACTCAGGTGAGGGAGGAGAGGATGCAGAGCGTTTTGATACCATTCTCAACTCCAAGATCAAGCAGGTCGCCTCTGGACGATTTGGTGTCACACCTGCATACCTACGTTCTGCCGAAGAGATTCAGATCAAAGTCGCACAAGGTGCCAAGCCTGGAGAGGGAGGACAACTCCCAGGCTCCAAGGTCACACCACTCATCGCCAAGCTACGCTATACCAAGCCAGGCGTTACACTGATCTCACCACCGCCACATCACGATATCTACTCGATTGAGGATCTGGCCCAGTTGATTTTTGATCTCAAGCAGGTCAATCCCCAGGCGAAAATCTCTGTCAAGCTGGTCTCTACAGCTGGTGTAGGCACGATCGCAGCAGGTGTAGCAAAGTGTTATGCTGACAAAATTATCATTTCAGGTGCAGATGGTGGTACAGGTGCAGCACCGATAGGCTCTGTCAAGTTTGCAGGCAACCCATGGGAGCTCGGGCTCATTGAGGCACACAATGCTCTCAAAGCCAACAACCTCCGTGGACAGGTCACCGTAGAGACTGATGGTGGACTCAAGACTGGTCTAGATGTGGTCAAGGCAGCGATTTTTGGGGCAGAGGAGTTTGCCTTTGGTACGGCTGCATTGGCGATCGTAGGGTGTATCATGTGTCGTTCCTGTCATACCAATGGCTGCCCTGTAGGTATCACCACCCAAGATGACAAACTCAGAGCCAAATTCAACGGTACGGTAGAGAAGGTTATCAACTACTTTAGACTCTTGGGTGAGGACGTACGTGAGATATTGGCGTCTCTGGGATACCACACACTCGAGGAGATCGTAGGACGGGTAGATTTGCTAGAGGTGATTGATGATGCATTGGCGGAGAAATTTAACTTTGAGTCTATCCTCTATCGCCTCGATGGGGTCGATACTGCACAGGTCAATGCCAATGACCCCTATGATGACAATAGCTTTGAGCAAGAGGTGCTCTCCGAGCTGTTGCCAGTGATTGAAAACCCTAAAAACCCTATCAAAATCACACGAGAGATCACTAATCTCAACCGTAGTTTTGGGGCATTGATCTCTGGAGAGATTGCAGCCAAATATGGTGACAAAGGACTGCCCCGAGACAGTATCAAGATAGACTTGAGAGGTATTGCTGGGCAGTCACTGGGTGCGTTTTTGAGTGAGGGTATTTGTCTCTGTCTCCATGGTGCAGCCAATGACTATGTGGGCAAGGGGATGAGCGGTGGACGCATCATCGTCACCTCTGAGAGCAACTCTGGTTCGGACTACTCGTTGGCAGGAAACACTTGCCTCTACGGTGCGACTGGCGGTACACTCTATGTCAACGGTAATGTCGGTGAGCGTTTTGCTGTACGTAACTCAGGGGCCACTACAGTAGTCGAGGGTACGGGCGACCATGCTTGTGAGTATATGACAGGTGGTACGGTGGTGATACTAGGGGAGACTGGTGTAAACTTTGGTGCGGGTATGACGGGTGGTGTGGCATTTGTCTATGACAAAGAGCGTACCTTTATCGACAATATCAACCAAGAGCTGGTAGAGGCAGTGCGTATCGATACAGATGATATGGATACGGAACGGTTCGATCTCAAGCGTCTCTTGGTGGATTATCACAAAGAGACAAGCAGCAAGCAAGCAGCAGCACTATTGGAAAAATTCCGAACAGAGGTCAGAGCCTTTTGGATGGTACGACCTCGTGCAACCTGTGACTGCAAAAAGGGTGAATCCAAGGAGTAGTTATGAGCGATTTTATCACAGCCTGTATCCAAGCCAATAGAGAGATAGCCTCTCTACTCGTAGATCAGTTTGATATCTCTATGCTTGAAAAGCGGGAGCTGGGAGCAGGTGGCGATATCAGCTCAGAGGCTGATCTGTTGGCAGAAGCAATTTTTGTCAAACATCTAGCTACATTTGGTACGATTGAATCAGAGGAGTCGGGTATCATAGGTGAGGGGCAACCCAGTATTATCATCGACCCGCTAGACGGTAGTGCAAACTTTGCCTCTAGGTTCCCCTACTACGGTACCTCAGTGGCGATGCTGGATGAGCAAGGCATGCTCAAATACGCCATAGTCTGCAATCTGGCCAATGG
>CAZEIN010000092.1:0-2978 GCA_964512425.1 uncultured Sulfurovum sp. | reverse complement strand
CCCATGAGATTATTGAGAGTAACTTTGACAGAGCACCGCTCTTTTCTGGGCAGATTGAGGGGGTGGGCCCTCGCTATTGTCCGAGCATTGAGGATAAGATTAGTCGATTTAGAGATAGACCTAGACATCAGATTTTTGTCGAGCCACAGACGATGGATGCGACAGAGTATTATATCAATGGCATGAGTACGTCACTGCCCACCGATGTGCAGTTGGAGATGGTACGCTCCGTGGAGGGGATGGAGAGTGCCAAGATTGTTCGCTATGGGTATGCTATCGAGTATGACTATATCCAGCCTACTGAGCTACGCCATACACTAGAGACCAAAAAAATCTCAGGACTCTACTGCGCAGGACAGATCAATGGTACCACAGGCTACGAGGAGGCAGCTGCTCAGGGGCTGATGGCAGGCATCAATGCTGTCAAGAGTCTCAGAGGAGCAGATGCCTTTGTCTTGGGGCGTGATGAAGCCTATATCGGAGTGATGATTGATGATCTGGTCACTAAAGGCACCAAAGAACCCTACCGTATGTTTACCTCTCGTGCAGAGTATCGCCTACTCTTGCGTGAGGACAATGCAGATATGCGCTTGAGCCATTATGGTAGAGAGCTAGGCTTGTTAGATGAGACCTATCTCGAAAAAGTAGAGCAAAAAAAGAGCCAGATCGAGGAGGCTCTAGGCTTTTTACGAGAGCACTATGTGACTCCTACCAAGGCATTTCTCGCTCAGCTGGAGGCTATTGGTGCAGTCAAGATCAATGACCGCACCTGCTGGATCGATGTGATTGGCAGAGGTGATTTTGACAGAGAAAAGTTGGTGGCATTACTACCAGATTTTGCAATCTACAGTGATGAGGTGATAGAGCAGATACTCATCTCATCCAAATACAGTCGCTATATCGAGAAACAACAAGACCAGATAGACCAGATGACAGATATGCTCAGGATCAAAATCCCAGAGGGCTTTGCCTATGATAAAATCTCTGGATTGAGCAATGAAATCGTGGAGAAGCTACAAACTGCCACCCCACCCACACTCCACGGTGCTTCGCAAATCTCAGGCGTCACCCCAGCTGCACTGGAGATTATTCATGTCTATATCAAGATGACCCAAAAAGGAAAAAAATGACCTATATCTACGCCTATTCCAACCACAAAGCTGGACTCTCACGCCTCAGACGCATGGCAGTTCTCTATCAGCAGATGCAAGATCAGGGGATAGAGGTGGAGATGTTGACCAATGATCATAGGGCTATCTCGGCAGTACGAGAGTATGGTATCAGCAGTGCTACAACGATTCAGACAGTATGGGATATAGACTCAGTGGCCCAGTGGGGAGACAGTCTCATCATAGATACACCAGAGGATGACGAGGGCAAGCTGGAGCAGTATGTGGAGATGTTTAACTCAGTATCGAGAGTCGCAAATACTTGTGATGAGAAGAGCCAGTTTGGAGAAGAGCTCCTATACCCAGATCCTATGGTGGATCCCTATTTTCTCGTATCCAAAAGACAGGAGAAGGTGGAGAGAAAACTACTCTTTGTCGGTGACAGTGATTCTGACAAATGGCTCTTGGAGCAGGCTGAATACTTTGCTGGTTTGGATTTGGAACTCTTGCTAGGAGAGTACTTTTACGTTGGATATGAAACTGCATTAGAGAGCTATTTTCCTATCCAGCATGAGGCAGAAAATTATAGAGAGTGTATCTCTCAGAGTCATACCATCGTGACATCTGAGATGCAGGCTGCCTACGAAGCCAGAGCAGCAGGTGCGAGAGTGCTCTATCTCAATCATGAGACAGAGATATGCCATACAGAGTCCCTAAAAGCAGAAGGTATAGAGGTGATAAGACCTTTAGATATTTCGGGATATATCTAAAAATGTATAAGAAACGTAGCATTTCTCTACACAACATCATAAATAATATTGATAAATGACATACATCAATGGAATTTTAAACAAATTTCCCTATAATCTACCATCTAAAATTTTACAGGAAGGATAGCTATGAGCGATAGACGACAGTTTATAACTGGTTTAGGACTTGCAGGTTTCACAGGATTAGGTGCACTGGGTGTACTCTATGGTGCAAAGCGTACGTGGGATCCATTGCCAAGCGTGGCAGCTGCTGGTTTTACAACGATTGATGTAAGTGCAGCGGAGGAGAATGTACCATATACGGAGATGTGGAGAGGTAAGCCAATTTTTGTATTGAAGCGACCCAAAGCCGACAAAGCCAATGATAGAGATATCGTTATTGGTGGAGAGCGATTTATGATTGCAGTGGGTCTTTGTACACACCTTGGTTGTATTCCTGCCTATGATGGTGCACAGCGTAAATTCCTCTGTGCTTGTCATGGCGGAGAGTTTGACAGTGCAGGTGAGGTTGTCAAAGCACCACCACCTAGGGCACTGGATATTCCTCCATTTAGAATGGATGGCACAAAGCTCGTACTTGGCGAAGAGGGACCTGAGTACAAAAAACTATTGGCCGATGGCCTGACCAACAGAGTATAAGGAGGGTTCACTATGGCACATTTTGATAAAGCAATGCCATTTAGCAATAAATGGATGGATCAGAGACTTGCAGTAAATACCCTGCAAAAGGTCATGTCAACAGAGTATTGGATTCCAAAAAATATCAACTTCCTATGGGCGATGGGTATGATTCTCGCTGCAACATTTGGTATTTTGGTAGTGAGTGGTATCTTTTTGTTGATGTATTATATACCAGATGCCGGCAATGCAGCAGCATTTGATTCTGTAAATTATACAATCATGTCCGAAGTAGGATATGGATGGTTCTGGAGACATATTCATGGCGTAGGTGCATCATTGGTATTCTTGATTATCTATATTCACATGTTTACAGGTATCTACTACGGTTCGTACAAACGTGGACGTGAGCTCATCTGGCTCTCTGGTATGGGACTATTCATTGTATTCTCAGCAGAGGCATTTTCTGGATATATGCTTC
>CAZEIN010000091.1:0-8755 GCA_964512425.1 uncultured Sulfurovum sp. | reverse complement strand
CTCAGTTCATAATCATCTACAATACAAGGGTAGGCAATGAAGCCTACCCCCTCCCCTACACATATCTTTAAACCCAAAATACGCAATAGAGATTACCAATCTCCCGCAGATCATTGGCTCATGGGCATTCACAGCGTATGCATCGATACACCTTTGGGTGCACCTCAAATACGCTGCAAACACCCATAAACCAAGCATCAGTAGGATATTTGGCAATTCTATTGCATCATTCTGGTTTTAAAAGCGTTCAGTATCCAGTATCCAGTGTATAGAATTAAAGGAGTGTGCCATTTTGCTGTTTTTTTGTGTGCATTACAGTGATTTCATGGGGGTCAAAACAGTGCTCATGCGCATAGGCATCGATAGCATAGCGACCGATCATAGCAGCATTGTCTGAGCAGTACGCTAGTGAGGCAGTGTGCATTGTCTTGCCAAACGTCTGACAGAGTGTCTCATAGGCGTCTCTGATATAGAGATTGGCTGATGCCCCTCCTACGATAGCGAAATCCTTGATCGCTTCTTTGGCAAATACTTTTTTGCTCTTTTGTAGCAGGTGAAGTTTGACTGCTTTTTGGAATGAGGCAGAGAGATCGGCTTTGTCTTGTGGGGTCATGGCGGTATGCCCTCCTAGTTTTTCTACCTCTAGTCTGACGGCATTTTTGAGTCCAGAGAGGGAAAAGGCAATCAGGGGGGAGTTGCGCATCGGTACGGGCAGAGTAAAGCGATGCTCATTCCCATCTCTCGCCAATGCTTCGATGAGTGGCCCCCCTGGATAGCCTAGGCCCATCATCTTGGCAACTTTGTCAAAGCTCTCTCCGACAGAATCATCCAGGCTCGTAGCCAATATCTCCATGTGTTCAAAGCTCTCTACACGGATGATCTGCGTGTGTCCTCCAGAGATGAGCAGTACCAGTAGTGGCAGTATGCTCTCTCGTTCGATAAAGAGTGAGTAGATATGTCCCTTGAGATGGTGCACGGGGATGAGTGGAATCTTTTGGAGCGAAGCGATGGTTTTTGCCATCATCAAGCCCTCATTGAGTGTGACGGAGAGCCCTGGCTGGTTGGTGACGGCTACTGCTTTGAGCTTGCCCATATGGGGGAGTGCTCCCTTTAGTACCTCTGGCAACCCTATAGCATGCAGGCGAGAGGCTAGCTCAGGCACCACGCCTCCATAGACAGAGTGTTCCGCCTCTTGAGAGATTTTGCGATGGTAGAGGAGCTTGCATGTGGCTATCTCGGTCACGGCGATAGAGCTGTCATCACAAGAAGATTCTATGCTGAGAATCATTTCTCATTCCTTATGACTAATTTTTCTATGAGTTCCCATTTTCCATGGCCGCTATCGGTATTGATGTGTCCTGCTTGTTCGATTGCATGTAGAGGCATCTGATAGTGTGACGCAATCTTTTTTGCTTCCTCTATATCGATGTAGGGATCGTTATCGGATACAAGGAGATGTGCCTCTTGGGCAGCAAGTTTCGCAGGCAAAGAAACGGGAAAAAAACTTTTGATGACATCTAGCTTGGTATGGAGGCTAGGTGGAGAGACGAGAAAAAGCCTCTCTATACCCTCCATCTCCTCTCCTGCCAGCCAAAACCACAGGGTACACCCTAGAGAGTGGCAGACGACTGTATCGGGCTTAAACTCCTCCAAAATGGTTTTGACTTGCTTGATCCAGCGGTTTTTGCTAGGGAAGTGTGGGTTGTCTAGTAGGGGGAAGCTGACCGTACCATAGTTTCTGGCTACCTTTGCTGCCAACATTGCTTGCCAGTGAGGGGTATCGGAGCCACCCCAACCGTGCAGGAGAAGGAGTTTCATGAAAATCCCTTCATTGACTGTGGAAGTATCCCTTGTGGGTACCCATAAAGGGCACCCCTACGTAGATTTGCATGAAGCAACATACGCCCTTACCTCATTGTCTATTTGAATAATCTCTTGAATATTGCTTGCTTTGATATCTTCAAATTTCCTATACGCATCCAATACGATGCGTGCCATACCAAAGAAATCACACTGATCTCGTTCGAATTGTTTGATCGCTTCTTCGTTGGCAGCATTGACTACTATGCCGAGATGAGGGTTGGCGAGTAGATGTGTTTTGATCTCCCAGATGGGATATCGCTCTGCCGTAATAGGGAGAAACTCCAAGGCACCCACCTCCAATAGATTCACAGGAGGGAGTATCTCCTCCTCCACGGTACCCCTGAGGGCAAAGGCGATAGGCAGTTTCATATCCACACCTGCAAAATGGGCCGTAGTAGAACCATCCTTGAACTCTGCTAGGGCATGGATCATAGATTTTTTCTCGATGACGGCATCGATATTGCTGGTATCAAAGAGCCATTTGGCTTCGAGTAGTTCAAAGAGCTTGTTGGTCATCGTAGCAGAGTCGATAGTGATTTTGTTGCCCATCGACCAGTTGGGATGCTGTAGGGCTTGGGAGAAGCTGGCTGTTGCCATATCTTTGATTTTCCACTCCCGTAGAGCCCCACCACTGGCAGTAATATAGAGCTTGGAGAAGGGACGCTCCCCCATGAGATACCAGAGTCCAAAATGCTCACTGTCGATAGGCACGATTTGGGACATATCGATAAACTCCCCTGCGACCACAAGGGACTCTTTGTTTGCTAGGGCGACCTTTTTGCCTACTTCAATCGCCTTGAGTGTGGGGGCGAGTCCTGCGTAGCCTACGAGAGCATTGACTACAGTAGGGCTTTGGCAGGCTTCGATGAGTTCGAGTATGCCTGTTTGCCCGCAAAAGACATGGGGATGGTCGACTCGGTCTCTATCTGATTCATTGGCGATTGCCACATATTTGGGTTTGTGTATGGTGATTTGCTGGTTGAGTAGGTCGATGTTTCTCCCTGCTACGAGTGCCTCGATAGGCAGAGCGTATCGCTTGGCGATGAGGAGCGTATTGACCCCGATAGAGCCTGTAGAGCCCAGTAAGACTATGCTTTGCATCTAGTATCCCAAGCCCTGTAGCAGTATATAAATGGCGATACTAGCAAAGAGGTAGCCATCGATACGATCGAGTGCTCCACCATGTCCAGGGAGAAAGTTGCCGCTGTCTTTGACGTTTGCTCTACGTTTGAGGTAGCTCTCAAAGAGATCCCCGAAAATAGAAGCATCAGAGGCCACCATGGAGATGAGCAGTGCCCAGAAAAAAGGAAGCCCCAAAAGCGAGCTCCCCACAAAAGCACCTACGATACTGCCCAGTGCAAATCCACCAATGACACCCTCAAGTGTCTTGTTGGGGGAGGTGGCACAAAAGGGTGTTTTGCCGATGGCTTTGCCCACAAAAAAGGCACCAACATCTGTCAATGCAACAATCACCAGCATCCAGAGTAGGGCATTCATCCCATAACCCAGATAGAGCATCCAGATAAACAGCATCCCCGCAGTGGGGTAGAGCAAGGCATAGAGCCCTTGGGGTTCGACACGTTTGAAATATGCCATATTGCCTGCAAAGAGCATCAAGGCAAAGAGCATGATATCACTAGGATGAGGATAGAGCCCTGCAGCGACCCAGATCAGCAAAGCATAGCTAAAAAGCCATGTCTGTGTAGCAGCAAAAAGCTTGGTTGCCTCATAAAATGCCACTAGATAGATGACCCCAAAAAAGAGCCAAGTGATAAATACATGGTCGATAAGCCCGACAACAGCTACGACAAACAGGAGTATACCTGCGGTTTTCCAGCGATCTATATGGTCTGTGATGAGGTTCATAATTTTCTCCGTAATGAATAATCGTGATTATATCATGTGTTTGGTTATGGCTTCTGGCTTTTTGGTGAGAGAATATCTATTGTGGTATCCATGATCGTGTGACATGGTCACACTACTCTCGGATCTCTATCCCATCTTTTCGTATGGCGATGGTTTGGTATTTGTCATACTCTACACTGCTGCCCTCTTGGATTTTGACAAATTTGCGTTTGGTGTAGTCTACGAGATAGTCTCCCGGGCTTTTGGCAGAGAAGTCTACGCAGAGTTTGGCGGCGGCCTCTATGACAGAGTCAGGGAGATTTTGTTTGTCTGTGCGGATGATGACATGAGAGCCTGGGATCTCTCTGGTATGCATCCAGAGGTCGTTGCCTTTGGCGGCTTGGAGGAGTTTTTGATTTTCGTTGCTGTTGCGTCCGACCATGACCTTGTAGTCTTCGATCCAGAAAAGCTCCCCAAAACGCATCTTCTCTTTTTTGCGTTGTTGTTTGCCTCGCTTTGGCACGAGGAGTTCGAGATCGTAGAGGGTACTGGCATGCTCTATGGCGTAGAGGATGTTTGCATAAAATACTTTTTTGCTCGCTAGATTCTCCTGCTCTATGTGGACATTTTTGGCTTTGGATTTGGCGCGCTTGGCTAGGTTGAAATAGTACTCACTCATACGGTTGACCACGGTATCTTTGGGGAGAGGGATGCTGACCTCTCGACCTTCAAAATCATAGACTTCGAGTGTCTTGTCATAGGGTTTGATTTGGTAGAGGTTGGAGAGGATGATATTGGCGGTTTTTTGGTGTTTTTGAGCCTCTTCTGCCAGAGTTTGGCTGTTGGGGAGTTTTTCTAGTTCTTGAGTGATTTTTTGTACTTTTTTGCGTGTAGAGCCCAGTTTGATTTTTTTGGATTCGTTGATGCGTTGTTGCTGTTTTTGGGTATGTATATTTTCGAGGTGGGTGTCGATATCTGTGAGAAGCGTTGAGATCGTAGGGGTAGATCCTGTATCTACCCTTGTTTCACGTGCAGGAATCGGCAACAGCTCCACCCCCGGCCGAATCACCCGAAAAGAGCTATCTGCATCGATATGTCTGAGTGCCTCGATAATCACTTCATTTTTATCGATGAGAATGGCATTGGTGTTTTTGCCTGTAAATTCTAGCTGTAGATAGATACGTTTGTCCTTGTAGCTACTTTTGGGTGCGAGCTCAAAGCGTAGTATTCGGTCATCATTAGGGGTAGAGACAGAGAGGAGCTTGGCGGTAGAGACTAGGGTATGCAGTAGGGTATCAAATGGTGCATTGAATCCCTGCAGAGGTCGCTGAGATGGTGCTTTGTAGACATGGCTATGCCCTCTGGTGAGATTGAAAAAATAGGTATGTGCTTTGTCAAATGAGAGCTCGATGGTGTTATTCTCTACCCGCCTGGCTCTGCTAATAAAATGGAATGCCTCGAGGCGTTTGGCAATGGTTTGTAGTTCATATAGTTTCATATCGGAATTCTAGCATAATTTTATTTCGATATAATTCGTTCAATACAAGATACAGGACAAAATTATGGGACAGACCATTACAGAGAAGATTTTTTCAGAACATGCAGGCAAAGCAGTATATGCAGGCGAGATTGTCAGAGTAGCGATTGATATGACGATTGGTAACGATATCACCACACCTATTTCAATCAGAGCATTTGAGGAGAGTGGGGCGACTGAGCTCGCCAACCCAGATGGCTTTGCTATCGTGATGGATCACTATATCCCTGCCAAAGATATCGCCTCTGCCAACCAAGCCAAGATCAGCAGAGAGTTCGCTTACAAGCATGATCTCAAGTACTTTTTTGATGAGAAAGATATGGGAATCGAGCATGCATTGCTACCTGAAAAGGGGCTCGTCATCCCGGGAGATGTTATCATCGGAGCAGACAGCCATACCTGCACACATGGGGCATTGGGAGCCTTTGCGACAGGGATGGGGAGTACGGATATCTCCTTTTCGATTATCACTGGTGGCAACTGGTTCAAAGTGCCTGAGACCATCAGAGTAGAGCTGGTAGGCAAGCCGGGCGAACATATCTATGGCAAGGACATCATCCTAGAGCTCATCAGGATTCTTGGTGTGGATGGCGCATTGTACAAAGCGATTGAGTTTGTCGGTGAGGGTGTGCAATATCTAGAGATGGCAGATAGATTTTCTATGTGCAACATGGCGATCGAGGCAGGAGCCAAAAGCGGTATCTTTGCGGTGGATGCCATCACGCAGACCTACCTAGATGAGAGAGCAGAGGTCAACGGTGGCTTGCGTGCGGAGCCCAAGCTTCACTACTCTGATGCAGAGGCAACCTATTGTCGAGAGATTACCATTGACATGGAGGCACTCTCTCCTGTAATCGCCTATCCCTTTTTGCCTAGCAATGGCAAGAGTGTCGAGCAGGCCGTGGCTGATGATCTCAAAATCGATCAGGTGATGATTGGTTCTTGTACCAATGGACGTATCGAGGATCTACGCATCGCTGCGGCGATCATGAAAGGGCAGAGAGTGGCACGCCATACCCGTATGATCGTTACTCCTGCCACGCAGCAGATATTTCTCCAAGCCCAAAAAGAGGGACTCATGGATATTCTGATCGGAGCAGGGGCAGTGGTGAGTAACCCAACCTGTGGTGCTTGTTTGGGCGGCTATATGGGTATTCTAGGAGATGGGGAGCGTTGTGTCGCGACAACCAACCGTAACTTTGTAGGACGCATGGGTGCTAGAACCAGTGAGATCTATCTCGCCAACTCAGCTGTGGCAGCAGCCTCAGCCATCGCAGGCAAGATTGTAGATCCTAGAGAGTATGTATTGGTATAATACGCATGAAGAAGTGTACGAAGATGATGCTTATCATGCTTTGTACGCTTCTCTTGCCGGAGTTATCTT
This sequence comes from uncultured Sulfurovum sp., assembly GCA_964512425.1. GTDB lineage: Bacteria > Campylobacterota > Campylobacteria > Campylobacterales > Sulfurovaceae > JAAXPZ01. Next base: position 2,126 of record CAZEIN010000091.1, on the reverse strand, counting down.
CTGGACTTTCTTCTAACTTAAAAATGTTCAAATCTACACAAAATCCATAAATTTCCAAGAAAATATTAGAAAATATCAAAAATTGACCTTAGTTTGACTTTTTTGCGTTATAATCAACCACTATAGCATTTTATTATATTTCAAAGAAGAGGATATGCCAAAACTATCAAAAGTTTTTTTCTTATTGTTGAGTCTCTTGGTCTCCATACTCTCTGCCAATGGTACTGCTGCTGGTACCTCAGTAGCAAATCAGGCAGAAATAGTGTATACAGTAGGCAGTGCAGAGCATAATCTCACAACCAATATAGATACTTTTTTAGTAGATCAGGTGATTGATTTGGATATCTCATGGCAAGATATCAATCCTGTAGAGGTGGGTGCCGGTGAGCTCGGGAGAGTTTTGACCTTTGTATTGAGTAATCTTGGTAATGGTGATGATACGATTGCATTGCAGTATGAACATAATGCAAGCAGTGATTTTATCCCCCAAAATGCACAGATTTTTGTCGATAGCAATGGTAATGGATTTTTTGAACCGGCCACAGACATGGCAATACATGATATCAATCTCAGTGCGGATACCAATGTAACACTCTTTGTGGTGGCAGATATTTTGGATGGCAATGATACAGGTGGTGCACTATCACGTGATGGCATCAGGGCAAACTCACAGAGGAGTGCTACGACAGGAGTAGATCAACAAAATACAGTAGATACGGTCATACGGACAGATAGTGATAGTGCAGAGGGTATGTATGTGATCCGTGATTATTGGTTGGCTTCACACAAAAGTGCATTTGTGCAGAGTGAGGATAATCAGACCCATACGGGTAGCATCATCACCTATACGATCGATCTCTCTATCGGAGGCAGTGCAGCAGGACGGACGATAGGGGGCGTAGTATTCAGGGATGTGATACCAGTGGGCACAGTGTATCAGACAGGCACGCTGTATCTAGATGGTGTGTTACTGAGTGATGCCGCTGATGTAGATAGCGGATCTGTGGTAGGCACTGTAGTAGAGGTACAAATCGGTACACTCAGCGGCACCACCCATCAGGAGGTACGCTTTGATGTGCAGGTACAGTAGATGTGATTGCTGTTTTCTGTTATGTGTTGTGATGGTGCAACATATACTTGACAACAGACAAACTACTATCAAAGGAGAATAATGAAAAAGCATATGATGAGCCTATTGGCTATCACGCTATTGACAGGTGCCCTGCAGGCAGAAGAGAAGCCAAAGATAAGCATGGAGACGCACTCCTATCAGCTCACGGTGGTCAAGAACAAGAAAGGCAAAGTAGTCAAAGACAAGCAGGGAAAGCCCATCAAAAAATGGCTCACAGCCACCAAGGTCGTACCTGGCACTATCGTCAAATATGTTGATACGATCACCAATGAGAGTGATGCGTTACTCAAAGATGCCAAGATTACCAACCCTATCAATGAGAATCTTATTTTTGTTGAGGGTTCTGCCGCATCAGAGATGGCATTTTCGGTAAAATATTCGGTAGATGGTGGCAAGCATTATGATGTGCCTGCCAAGCTTTTTGTCATCGGCAAAGACAAGAAAAAGCATCCAGCCCAAGCCAAAGACTACAACGCTATCCTCTTTAATGTAGATGAGGTGCCAGCACACAGCAAAATCGATGTGTCATTCAAGGTAAAACTAAAGTAGGGGTACCCCTAGTGGGTACCCGAGGTTCCCTCCTCACGGGTATCCAGTAAAACAGACATAACGAGGTGAGCCCCCGACCCTATGAGAAAGGATTTGATCAAATCTTTCCCCATAGGGTTCTCAGACTCTGTGTAGGTTTGGTTTTGTTGCACGTGTGCATCAGGATCAAGCCTACGAAATGGCTATAGCAGTGTTTGTCAAAGGCAGACAACAAAAGAGAGGTGCATGTCTCCCCATCATGGGGGTGATGGGAAGCAAGCCTCAAAAAATAAGGAGTAGATTATGAAAAAGATTTTAGTTGCAGTATCGGTGATGCTGTTGGGTGCAAGTGGTGCGTGGGCACTAGGAACAGATGCGGGCATAACCATAAACAACTATGCAACATTGAGTTATGACGCAGGTGGAATTTCTCAGCCAGATGTAAACTCAAGTACAGATACTTTTG
>CAZEIN010000090.1:0-4243 GCA_964512425.1 uncultured Sulfurovum sp. | reverse complement strand
TTTTGAAAAACTTCTCTTTACTTTTTTTGACAGACTTCTCCAGCACCATCGAAGCATCATCAATAAAATCGATACCTGATTTGCCAGGAGCCCATTTATGCTCTTGTGCTATGACCGAGGTTGAGAGTGTAGCCAATATGCCGATGGTCATTAAAAATGTGATAATAGTCTGTTTCATGCTTCTTCTTGCTTCTTTATTTGTAAAAAGTATATCAAAAAATGGTCAACACATAGCTTGATATGGGTCTATTTGCTACTAAATTGCTATACAAACAGCAAGTATGCAAATAGAATGAAGAGGATCACGTGCAGAAATCCCTCCAGCATATTGGTTTCACCATCACTGAAGTTAATCATGCTCACCAGTATCGTCAGTCCCAGCATCGCTCCTTGTACAGGGGTCAATGCTAGCTCTATTTCCAGATTTGTCACCATCCCAATCACAATGACCGCGGGAATTGTGAGCAGCACCGTTGCCAGAGAAGCTCCCAGTGCGATATTGATCACGGTTTGCATACGATTATCCAGAGCTGCCCGTACTGCGGTGATCAGCTCAGGAGCAGCAGAGATGATTGCTACACCTACTGCACTCAGTACCAAAGGCAACCCTAGATACTCGATATCATTGCCCATAAATACTGCCATAATCTCAGAGAGCAGGCCAATCATCACGATAGAAACAATCAACAAGAGCGCATGATAGAGGGCATTGATCTCACCGTGAGGTGCGTGCCCATGCTCCTGCTCTGTCAGTATCTCACCTGTGCCTTTATACTGAAAAAAGTAGCGATGGTCTTTGAGTTGGATACGGGTAAATACCAGATAGAGGAGGATGAAGATCACCACGTTAAAGAGCATAAAACTATTGTAGGCTGCCGCAGGGATAAAATTGGGAATTATCATCGCTACTCCCAGTGCCACCAGTAGCATCGAGAGATAGCTATTGGAGGAGTCTACATTGTAAGGTTGTTCTCCGTATTTGAGTCCACCTACAATCGCTGCGAACCCTAACAATCCATTGATATCAAGCATAATCGCAGAGTAGATGGTATCTCGTGCGAGTACAGGATTATGCTCATGCAGCATCATGATTGAGATAATGACAATCTCTACAACCACCGCACTCATCGTCAAAATCATCGTGCCATAGGGCTCTCCAAACTTCTCTGCCAGTAGCTCTGCATGATGCGCGACACTCATTGAACTATAGATGATTACCCCAAATATAACCAAAAATCCAAGCATGTTCCCCATCACACTATGGGCAAGTGTATGCTCATAATAGCTAAACGCCAGCAACGCAACCAATGAGAGAAACAGAGGGTACTCTTTGATAATATTTTTCAACACTTACACCTTTGCTAAAATATCTTCGATATCTGCCCCTACGAGGAAGAGAATTTCACCATTGGAGTGATCTACACGAGGGTCGCCTTTTTTCAGTCGCTTTTTGAGATGTTTTTCGATTTTTTTCTGCTTTTTGGCTTTTTTGATGTCGTGAAGGGCGTAGAAATCACTCAGCTCGATCCACTCCGCTTGGGTCTCTGGCTCCTCTGTTATCTCCTCTTCTGGTTCTCGTGCAGGTTCCGCCTCGACCGTATCTGCCTCTATCGTCTGCTCGTCCATAGGCTCCATCTTGTGCTCTAGCTGGAGGCCATAGAGCATCTTCATCTCGCTAAATGCCTCTTTGAGCAGATCCACTTCTCCTCTGAGTGTGGAGGTGATCATTTTGTTGGTCTCTTTGAGATCGGTGATGGTCTCCCTGAGTATAGTGATGGTCTCGTCCTTGGCGGCGAGTAGTTTCTCTTGGCCTTGGTTGTCTGTCTTGTGGTGATGGTTCTGTCTCTGAGAGGTGGTGGTAGCTGATTCGTTCACCTCAGCTTTGTCGTCAAGTACGACAAAAATCTTGCCTCCGATATTACGAGAGGTGAGGATGCCTTTTTTGATCTTGGCATAGACGGCTTGTCTGGAGATACCCCTTTGGGCTGCATAGTCAGCTGGTTTTATCAAATTTCCCATGATGTTCCCTGTCAATAGTTTACAATAGTGTCAATCATAACATAATGTTGATAAAACTTATTATTTTTTAGTACCGCTCAGTACGGGGACGAACAGGCAGGACTCAATAGGCTCACCAGCACTAATGCGACCATAGCGCTTCTCGTAGCGTGTGATAATTTGCTGTCCTTGACGGTTATTATTCAGTGGTGCGATTAGTATCCCACCCTCTGCCAACTGCTCGAACAGTACTTCTGGGATCTTGTCTGCAGTAGCAGAAAAGATGATGCGATCATAGGGGGCATACTCTTTCCAGCCACGCTGTCCATCATCATAACGGGTAAAGATATTGCTCAACTCTAGTGTTCTAAACCGCTCTTTGGCTTCTCGTAGCAGGGGGTCAATCCGCTCGATGGTAAACACCCTACGCACGATTTGCGAGAGGATCGCTGCCTGATAACCACTACCGCACCCCACCTCTAGCACACTGTCAACCCCTTTGAGTTCGAGATGCTGTGTCATCTTGGCGACGGTGAGAGGAGAGGATATCCACTGGTCTGCTTGCATCGGCAGAGCATCGAGTTTGTATGCCAAGTGCTTAAATACACTGGTGACAAATGCCTCTCTGTCAACAGAGAGAAATGCACGCTTGACATACGGTTCCAAAGAAAACTGTTGATCGATCTCATCGACCATACGCTGTAAATGAAGGCTTGCTACCATACGCTACTTTCAAATCTAAAAAATTATATTGTGCGAATTCTATCCAAAATCATGTAAAAAACGGCTAGTCCCAAAAACCATAGACATCCGCATGCACAAATTCATACCCCAATCGCTCCTCTAGTGGCTGGCTAGAGATCACTTTGCCCAGAAGCCTATCCGTATCAAACTGTGTCTTCTCAAACCCAAATCTCTGGGCATTGCTCTCAAATATCCTACTTTTTCGATGCTGCACAGGAGCGACTACATCCAGCACCTCACCACGCACCCCCTGCACTATCACCTGCATGATGACCCCTACCGCATCATCACGATGGATATAGTTACTCATGCTGTCATGAGACAGTCTCCTACCTGCTGTGTAGCGTCCTGCGATCCGATCATAGCCCATCAAACCACCCAGCCGCAGCACCACCGCATCCTCCCTCATCCCACACACCAGACGCTCTCCTGCTACCACCATCTCCTTGCCATCATAGTAGGAGATAGAACTGAGTAAAATCACCTGCGTAGCACTATCCAGACAGGAGAGTGTCTCCCCCAGCACCTCTAGATAGTTCTCTCGTGGCGGGATGGCGATGACGAGCGTATCGCAGTGATAGTATTCGCGTCTCCGATTCTCTCCCACATCACGCCCCAGACACTGCACGGCATATCCCTCTGAGTCCAACTGCTCTCTGAGTGTCTCACCCAGCCAGCCGCAACCTAGAATGGAGATGCACTTCATAGGTATCTCCTCATCACATATGCCAACGCTTCATCCCTAGTGCTGATCTCTCCGTCAAGCTGTCGTTGATACACCTCAGCCAGTATCTCTTTGAACTGTGGTGAGGGCTCTAGTCCTAGATCGATGAGGTCTCTGCCTCGGAGGAGGTGTGTTAGTGGTTTCTGTTTGACGCCCAGCTTGTGTGCTTGGGTGAGGAGCCATTTGCCTGCGGGGTACTCCCCTGCCAATGCCTCCTCGGTTGTCCGCCCCAAAAAGTCCGCTCTGGCTACGATGACTAGCTCCTCTATATTGACTCTGATGGCGAGTTTTCGGATCGCTTTGGAGCGGGCTTTGTCACGGTAGAACTGTGAGGGCTTGAGATGGTGCTCTACTAGTGGCAGGATACTCTCGATAAACCCGTGCTCATCTGTCAACCGATACAGCAGTGACCTCGTAGGCTCTACTCCTGCCTCCTCATGCCCGATAGCACGGATTCGAGGTGATGGAGACGCTAGCCCAAATCCCGAAATAGGATTCTTTGCATATATGCTATGCTCGTATTTGAGGGGTTTATGTAAAGTTTGAGTCGCATCCGTAGATTCGATGATGGTTTTACGCGAAGCCCTTAAATGCGACGATAGTGCATAGTCATGCATTTCTATTTCAAGATTTGGGGCTAGACCCTCTGCCTCATACAGCTCCCTGCCTCCCGCTTGCCACAAATGTCTCACTCCATCCTCTAGCTCTACGGTGGTATGGGTTGCCTTGCCTAGATCATGACAGAGAATCGCAAACAAAAACTTCAGCCTATCTCTC
>CAZEIN010000089.1:0-6175 GCA_964512425.1 uncultured Sulfurovum sp. | reverse complement strand
GCAAATATATCTCGGATGAACTGCTCGTTTTGGAGGTCTCGTAGACCTGGTGTGTTGGGGGAGGAGATGTTGATGACGATGTAGTCTCCATGTCCCTTAAAGGTCTCAAAGAGGTTTTTGTAGTCTCTCAGAGCGATATTTTCCGGTGTCATTTTGTTCTTGCCGATATTGACACCGATGGGATAGTCAAAAAAATAGAGTTTTTTGAGGCGGATGAGCATATAGTCTGCCCCTCGGTTGTTGAAGCCCATGGCGTTCTGGAGAGATTCGTCTCCTATCAGACGGAAGAGTCTAGGCTTGGGGTTTCCTGCTTGTGGCAGTGGGGTGACAGTGCCGATCTCCGTAAAGCCAAACCCCAGAGTGGGCATGGCAGTGATATACTGTCCATCCTTGTCAAAGCCAGCTCCTAGTCCTACTGGGTTGTGGAACTTTCGACCGAAGAACTCCTGCTCTAGCATCGGATGAGAGACAAAGTTTCGCTCCCTCATACAACGCAGCAGCGGAGGACAGTGCGAGGCAAATCGCAACGCACAGCTAGCGAGGGTATGGGCAGTCTCAGGCTCTAGTTTGAAGAGGATTTTTTTGAGGGTTTGGTAGGTGAATAGTGACATGGTGGCTCCGTTTATTTGTATGGGTTTATTATTTGTAAACTTTTGATGGTTTGGTTGTGTTGCATATCTTCACTAAAGAGAATATCACAGTTGGTCTCCAGGGCAGTAGCAATGATGAGTGCATCGTAGTATTGAAGTTGATATTTTTCTTTGATCTCTATAGCATATAGTTGCGTCTCAGTACTGAAACTAACAATAGAAAAATAACTGCTTAGCTCTAAAATGCTTTTTCGTATCTCTTGTGCGGAGAGTTTAAATTTTCTAAATAGTGTATTGGAGAGCTCATTGATAACCTGAGTAGAGATTATGGCATCTGAAAACTCTCCTATGAGAGTATTGGAGATTGTCTGCTTTGTTGGTTCATCTTCTGAGTAGGCATAGATGATAATATTGGTATCAAAAAAAACACTACCGCTCATTGGCTTCTTTTCGGTCAAAAATGAACCCTTTTGTTTTAATGGAGATTGCAGAGAGTCTTTTGGGTGCTTTTTTTTGTGAAACGTTTTTTTCTATACTGATATGGAGTTCATTTTTGGGTAGCGTATTGATAAAATTCATGATGGTATCAAATATAGTGCGATTATGAATATCCAACTTAATAGTTTGCATCTATAACTCCTTTGATAACGAGACTGCGAAAGAGCCTGATAATGCACCAATATGTCATCCTGAACTCGATTCAGGATCCATGATTTAGCTAGCCATCATATCTAAATAGACCGTGGATTCCGCGTCAAGCACGGAATGACGAAGTTCTTTCACAATCCCTAATGATATGTGGGTAGTATAGCAAAAAAATGATAATAGGGCAGACAACGTAAGCATGATTATGAATTAAGGCTATTTTTACCCCACCCTAATATAATACGATACACTAAATAATAAGAGATATGAAATTAAAACTGATGGTTGCATCTATTGGAAGAGTAAGCAAACAGAAGCATGTCTAATGCACTCTCTCCCACACCACCCCATCAGCCGTATCCATGATCGCGATTCCCAGAGCAGAGATCTCCTCTCTGATGGCATCTGCTTTTGCGAAATCTTTTGCCTTTTTGGCCTCTGTTCTCTGGGTGATGAGGGCTTCTATTTGTGCCTTGATCTCTGTACTGACTCCGATCTGGAAGTAGCTAAACGGCTCTTTGTCGCCAAAGCCGAGCAGGGTATCGATGAGCTCTATATTGGCTAGAGTCTCTTTTTTGAGGGCTTTGTTTTTGGGCTCTTTGTCTAGGGATTCGTTGGTGGTGGCGACCATCTCATCGATGACAGAGAGGGCGACAGAGATATTGAGATCATCGCTCATGGCATCGAGTAGGTTTTTCTCAAACACGCTATTGACTACAGAGGCCTTGCCTGGGGTGAGGCGTTTTTTGAGGCGGTAGAGCTTGTCTAGGCGTTTTTTGGCAGAGAGTAGATCCTCTTCGTTGAAGTTAAAATCATTGCGGTAATGTACACCGATGAGGTAGAACCGCAGTACCTCTCCGTCATAGACTGAGAGTGCGTCTTTGAGGAAAAAACTGTTGCCTAGACTCTTGGACATCTTCTCGCCGTCTATCTGTACGAAGCCGTTGTGCATCCAGTATTTGGCAAGCTCCTTGCCTGTGGCACAGCGGCTCTGGGCGGCTTCGTTCTCGTGGTGGGGGAAGAGCAGGTCTGCACCACCTCCGTGGATGTCGATCTGGTAGTTTTCGCCTCCTGTAAAATACTTCTCTATCATCGCAGAGCACTCGATATGCCAGCCTGGACGACCAGAGGAGAAAGCAGAGGGGAAGCAGACGCTCTCTCCATCGGCACAAGCCTTCCACATGGCGAAGTCTTTGGTGTTTCTCTTTTCGCTGGTGTGGGCGACGCGGCTCTGGTTCTCATCATCTTCTGTGACTTTGTGTGAGATGTCGCCATAGTGACTGTCTTTGGAAGTATCGAAATAGACATCACCGCTGGAGATACAGTAGGCATAGCCAGTATCGATGAGGTGCTGGATCATCGTCTCCATCTCTGCCAGCGTCTCTGTGGCTTTGGGCTCGATATCGGCACGCTGTACGCCCAGCTGTCCCATCTCATCGAGGTATCTGTCGATATAAAAGGTGGTAATCTCCTCCAGACTTTGTCCAGTCTCACCCATCTTTTTGATGATTTTGTCATCCACATCGGTGAAGTTTTTGCCCATAGTGACCCGATAGTCCAGAGCACGCAAAGTACGGTTGAGCAGGTCAAAACTCAATGCCGATCGAGCATGACCTAGATGCGCATCATCATAGACCGTAGGTCCACAGACATAGAGTGATACCTCTCCTTTGCGGATGGGTTCAAGAGGCACTTTGGTTTTTTTGGCACTGTCGTAGATATGCATGGAAGTATTCCTTTTTTATCCCAAAATATGCAATTGAGATTGGTGATCTCTTATTGCATATTTTGGGTTTATGTTGATGCGATTATAACCTAAGAATGAGAAATATGAAATTAGAAATGTGAAATTGGCTACCGTAGGGTGTGCAACGCGCACCAAATGATACGCTTACCCTCGAATCCATCCCATCAACCATCCATTGAGGTAAAAACACCCCACACCAAGCACCATCAATCCTAGTATCAACAGTAGTGTACGCTTGGACAAAAGCATACCTGAGACATGGGAGAAGCCCACTTCCTTGAGTGTGAGTATGAATAGCACCCATCCCCCGATACTCCCAGCCAGTGCCAGCCCTGCGGCACCCATAGGCTTCATGAGACTCAGAGATGCGATGATGTTGAACAGTAGCGAGATGGTGGAGATCTTGGCTGCTTTGAGCTGGCGATGGGAGGCGTAGAGATACATGGAGAGGAGCTTGGCGAGTCCAAAAGGGATGAGTCCAACCAAATACATACTTAGAACAAAAGCGGTCTTGGAGGTATCCTCAGCCGTGTATCTACCACGCTCAAAGAGTAGCCAAGTGATGGGCTCAGCAAAGAGTATCCCCACGATAGCCGCCACCCCAAGGGCTGCCAGCATGAGCCAAAAAGCCTTGGCGAGATTCTGGTATGCTTCTTCTGCTCTGTCGTTGGCCAGTGCTTTGGAGACAGAGGGGAAGAGTGCAGTAGAGGCAGCAATGGCGATGATAGCTAGAGGGAGTTGAAACACCTGATTGGCATAAAAGAGCGAAGAGATGGAGCCTGCGACCAGAAAGGATGCCAGCCACGTATCGAGAAAGGCATTGAGTTGGGGGGTAGAGTTGCCCCAAATGGCAGGGATGAAGAGGGTGTTGAACTTTTTGTTTTCGCCTTTGACGTCTTTGACTTTGCGGTATTTCCATCCACCAGAGAGTAGAGGCATGAGTTTGTATCTGGAGATACTCCAGAGGTGTAGTGCTACCTGCATGATACCGCCCAACACGACAGAGACAGCCAGAGCCATAGCGACCTGCTTGGGGCTCTCATCACGGTAGAGTAGTAGTGCGCCTATCATGGCAAAATTGAGTAGTACAGTAGAGAATGCAGTGGTGGCAAAGTGCTCTTTGTACTGTAACAGAGAGCCTAAAAAGGTCACGATAAAAACCAGTGCCAGATACCAAAAGGTAATCGCCATCATCGGGGCAGCTTGGCTGATCTGCTCAGGTGTCCATCCAATCACCAGTAGTTTGGTAAAAAATGCAGGAAAGAGTGCTACCACCACAGAAGCAACCGTGATAAAGAGCAAAAAGCGTCTCAGTATAGAGACAGCAAAGACCCCCTTGTTGCGGCTGGCAACAAAAGAGGGGAGAAAGGATTGCAAAAATGCCCCCTCACCAAAAATCCTGCGAAAGAGATTGGGGAGTTTGAATGCCACCAGAATCATATCACTATAGATGGATTGACCCAGTATGGATGCCATCAGTAGATTGCGGACAAACCCAGCAATACGCGAAAAAAGTATACCAAAGCTGTTGGTAAAAAAGGATCTCAATTTCATATGGTATTGTAACCAAAAGATGATTTGAGGTCGCAACAGTTGTGTGGTGTAATAAAATGTAACATATTTGAAAAAATTATAGATAAGTAAGGTTAAGGTAATGTTTCTCTGGTACAATCCCGATTCTATTTTGCTGATAGAAACTTATACTATTAACAAGGAAAACTTATGAAAAAACGACCTGAATATAATCCGCTGTACTGGTTAGCAGCACTTGGAGCTGGGGGGCTTACTGTCTCATTTTTTGTATATATTAACTTTATGGTGCCACACAAAGGGGTACCGATGGCAACATTTGATCAAGTCTATCCAGCACTGATCAAGGGTGACTGGCTCTCTATTGTAACAGCTATCTCTTTGATATTTATTGTAATCTTTTCAGGATTGCATATCAAGCTGCTTTGGTGGAATATCAAACAGTTTGCTATCTACAAAAAAACAGCTGCCTATACAAGTATGAAAGAGAGCAATAATGAAGTACAGCTTTTTGCTATTCCCTTGACACTGGCTATGACAATCAATGTATTTTTTGTAGTCTTTGCTCTCTTTGTGCCACATCTTTGGGATTATGTGGAGTATCTCTTCCCTGGTGCATTGGCAGCTTTTGTGGTGGCAGGATACTATGTGCTCAAGATTTTTGCTGAGTATCTCTCACGATTGCTTGCACATGGTGATTTTGACTTTGGTCAGAACAACTCGCTGGCACAGATGCTTTCAGTATTTGCTTTTACGATGGTGGGTGTTGGGTTTGCTGCACCTGCTGCGATGAGTACGACACTGTCGGTCAATGCTATCGGTGCATTTGGTTCCCTGTTCTTCATCTCTGTGGCGATGCTCTTGTTGATGATCAAACTCACTCTTGGATTTAAAAGTATGTTCAAGGATGGTATCGCACCAGAAGCAACACCTACGCTCTGGATCATTATTCCTATACTGACGTTGATTGGTATCTCATTGGTGAGACTCTTTTTTGGTTTTGAACATCGATTCCATGCTGAAATGCCAAAGACAGATATGTTTGTCCTGACGAGTGTGATCATCTCTCTACAAACTATCTTTGGTCTTTTGGGCTATGCGGTAATGAAGCGTGTTAAATACTTCAAAACCTATATCTTTGGAGACAAGCAGTCTGTACCCAGTCTGGCATTGATTTGCCCAGGTGTGGCATTTACTGTATTTTATCTCTTTTTGATACAGTATGGATTTGTCTTTACAGGTATAGTAGATAAATACTCCGTAGTGTATTTTGTGATGACAGCACCGATACTTTATATCCATTATAAAACAGTTTATTACTTCTTTAAAATCAAGAGTCATTTGGATCTTTGAGCCCACACAATGAGACTGCGAAAGAACCCGACAATACACTAATATGTCATCCTGAACTCGATTCAGGATCCACGGTTTTGCTAACCATCAGACCCAAACAGACCGTGGATTCCGTGTCAAGCACGGAATGATGAAGTTCTTTCGTAGTCTCTATGTCATGGAGCGTATCACTCTCCCATAGAGTATTGGTCGATGTACTTTTGGGTATACTTCAGATGCACTGCAAACACCCATGAGCCAAGCATCAATAGGATATTGGGCAATCCTATTGCATAATTTGGGGTAAAAATATGACAATTTGACATATTTT
>CAZEIN010000088.1:0-7067 GCA_964512425.1 uncultured Sulfurovum sp. | reverse complement strand
AGGTACTGATCGAAGACAGTATTCGTGCCAGTTATCTAGACTACTCTATGAGTGTAATCATCGGACGAGCCCTGCCCGATGCCAGAGATGGACTCAAGCCAGTACATAGACGCATACTCTATGCGATGAGTGAGTTGCATCTCTCTCACCGTGCAGCCTACAAGAAATCTGCCCGTATCGTTGGTGATGTCATCGGTAAATACCACCCACATGGTGACAACTCTGTCTATGATGCCCTCGTACGTATGGCACAGGACTTCTCCATGCGAGCACCACTCGTGGATGGCCAAGGAAACTTCGGTTCTGTGGATGGCGACAACGCAGCTGCCATGAGATACACCGAAGCACGTATGACCAAGATCTCCGAAGAGCTTTTGCGTGATTTGGAGAAAGACACTGTAGACTATGTGCCCAACTATGATGATAGTTTGAGTGAGCCAGATGTGCTTCCTAGTCGTATCCCTAACCTACTATTGAATGGTTCTAGTGGTATCGCTGTCGGTATGGCGACCAATATTCCTCCGCATAGGATGGATGAGCTGATCGATGCCCTACTCATTCGTATCGATGATGACAATGCCACAATAGAGGATCTCATGGGAGCTATCAAAGGGCCTGATTTCCCTACAGGAGGTATCATCTTTGGACGCAAGGGAATCACCGATGCCTACACGACAGGTCGTGGACGTATCAAAGTCAGAGCCAAAACCCATATCGAACAAAAAGGCAACAGAGAGGTCATCGTCATCGATGAGCTCCCCTTTCAGGTCAACAAATCACGTCTCATCGAAAATATCGCTCAACTCGTGCGAGACAAGCATGTAGAGGGTATCTCTGAGATTCGTGATGAATCAGACCGAGAGGGTATCCGTGTGGTTATCGAGCTCAAACGTGATGCCATGAGTGAAATCGTACTCAACAACCTGTTCAAATCGACACAGATGCAGACCACCTTTGGTATCATTATGCTAGCGATCGTAAACAAGGAGCCCAAAGTCTTTAACCTCATGGAGCTGATGGAGCTATTTCTCAATCATAGAAAGACTGTTATCATCCGTAGAACAATCTTTGATCTCGAAAAAGCCAGAGCCAGAGCCCATATCCTAGAGGGTCTCAAAATCGCTGTAGACAATATCGATGAAGTGATCAAAATCATCCGTGCCAGTAGTGATGATGTGGATGCGAGAGAGAACCTCATGACACGCTTTAGTCTCTCCGAGATCCAAGCCAAAGCAATCCTAGAGATGAGACTGCGCCGCCTAACGGGTCTAGAGATCGAAAAGATCGAAAATGAGCTCAATGAACTCCTCAAAACCATCGCTAAACTCGAAGCAATTCTCAAGTCCGAGAAAAAAATCATCTCCATCATCCGTGATGAGCTGGTAGAGACCAAAGAGATGTTCTCCCAAGACCGTCGTACAGAGATCGTAGATGATTATGATGATATCGATATCGAAGATCTCATCCCCAATGAGCCTATGGTTGTCACCATCACACATAGAGGCTACATCAAGCGTGTTGCCGTCAAGCAATATGAAAAGCAGAGACGAGGAGGCAAGGGTAAAACCGCCGTCACCACCTACGAAGATGACTTTATCGAGCGGTTCTTTATCTCCAACACACATGACACCCTCATGTTTGTGACTGACAGAGGACAGCTCTACTGGCTCAAGGTCTACCGTATCCCAGAGGGATCACGTGCAGCCAAAGGCAAGGCAGTGGTAAATCTCATCAATCTCCAGCAAGACGAGAAGATCATGTCAATCATCCCCACAACAGACTTTGACGAGGACAAAGGTCTGGTATTCTTCACGAGAAATGGTATCGTCAAGCGTACCAACCTCAAAGAGTACTCCAATATCCGAAGCAACGGAGTCAGAGCCATCAATCTGGATGAGGATGATGAGATCGTAGAAGCACGCATCGTCAAGCCTGAAGCCCAGTGGCTCTTTGTGGCTACCAAGATGGGTCAATGTATCCGATTCAAGGTAGAAGATGCTAGAGAGATTGGCAGGGTTGCCAGAGGGGTAACCGCAATCAAATTTAAATTAGAGGATGACTATGTCACGGGTTCAGCAGTTATCGAAAGTGAAGATGATGAAATCCTCATCGTCAGTGAAAAAGGTCTGAGCAAGCGTACCACTGCCTCTGAGTACAGGGAACAGAGTCGTGCAGGCAAAGGTGTGATTGCGATGAAACTCACGCCCAAAACAGGAGATGTTGTCGGTGTGGTCTTTGTCGAAGAGGACAAAGATCTCATGTGCCTCACCAGCGTAGGCAAGATGATTCGAGTCGACATGCACTCTATCCGCAAAGCAGGCAGAAACACCTCTGGCGTCAAAACCGTCAATGTCACAGGCAAAGACAAGGTCGTCAGCATCGCAAAATGCCCCAAAGAGGAGGCTGAAAAGCCAGATATACTAGACGAAGAGAATGAAAACAGTTTAAATTTAGAATAGGAATAAACGTAAAATGAGTAGAAAATATAATATAGCCATCGTAGGTGCCTCTGGTGCTGTCGGTGAAGAGTTGTTTCATGTATTGGGAGAGTTGGATTTCCCTATCGCCAATGTACTGCCACTAGCCTCTGCCAACAGTGCAGGCAAAGAGATAGAGTGCCAAGGAAAACCCTATAAGATAGAAGAGCTCACCGAAGAGGTCTTTGAGGGCAGAGATATCGATATCGCTTTTTTTAGTGCAGGAGGCAGTATCTCTGAGCAGTATGCCAAATATGCAGTAGATGCAGGCGCAGTGGTGATTGATAATACCTCACACTTTCGTATGGATGCAGATGTACCACTCGTCGTCCCAGAGGTCAATCCAGAGGATATCGCTGCATGGAGAGATACAGGTATCATCGCCAACCCCAACTGCTCTACCATCCAGATGGTGCAAGCCCTCAAGCCTATCCATGATATGTATGGCATCAAGCGTGTCGATGTGAGTACCTACCAAGCAGTCAGCGGTGCAGGCAAAGCAGGTGCCGAGGAGCTCGTACAGCAGATGCAAGATTTCTTTGCATTTAAACTCAGCGAGAGCGAACACAAAGCATTTGCTCACCAAATCGCACTCAATGTCATCCCTCAGATTGATGTACCACAAGCTAACAGCTACACCAAAGAGGAGATGAAAATGGTCAATGAGACCAACAAAATCATGCACTCCAACTTTGCTGTCTCCGCTACTTGCGTACGCGTACCTGTGATGCGTAGCCACTCTGAGTCGATTACGATTACGTTTGACCCAAGCGTAGATGTCGATGTAGACAAGGTCAGACTGGCTCTGAGTGAGTTTGAAAACCTAGAAGTCATTGACGATTTAGAGCATGGGATGTATCCGATGCCTACCGTAGCTACTGATACCGATACTACCTTTGTAGGGCGCATCCGCAAAGATATCTTTGCCGACAATATCCTACATATCTGGGTAGTGGCTGACCAGTTACGCGTAGGTGCGGCGACCAACTCGATCAGAATCGCACAAAAATGGATAGAGCTAGAGGACAATGCTTGATGAAGTTTATTGAAAACCTGTTTGAGAGCATACTGTGGAATACCAGATTTTTTGTGCTTTTGGCGGTTATTTTTAGTATGATTGGCGGGATTGCACTGTTTATCGTGGCGAGTGTTGATATCTACAGCGTTGCTGCAATGGTGATTGACACCTATCTCAACCATCTCCATCCTGAAAACTTCCATGAGAACCTCGTAGGAGAGTTGATTGGTGCGATTGACCTCTATCTGATGGCGATTGTGATGTTTATCTTTGGGTTTGGCCTCTATGAGCTTTTCATCTCCGAGATTGATGTCGCACAAAAAAATGGTGCTTCCAAGATACTAGAAATCCATTCTCTCGATGAGCTCAAGGACAAACTGGCAAAAGTCATCCTCATGGTGCTTATCGTAAGTTTTTTCAAGAGAGTGCTTCATACAGAATACAATGGTGCACTAGAGATGCTTGAGTTTTCAGGCTCTATTCTCGCACTTTCACTCGGTTTATATTTTATGCATAAAGGCGGTTCCCACCAATGAGCAAAATCTTCGTAGATGCCTGTGTAGGCAAAGAGACCCCATACACACCCGTATGGATGATGAGACAGGCAGGACGCTATCTGCCAGAGTATATGGCAGTCAGAGCAGAGGCGGGTAACTTTCTAAACCTCTGCCACAATCCTCCCAAAGCAGCAGAGGTCACTATCCAGCCACTTGATATAGTCGGAGTGGATGCAGCGATTTTGTTCTCAGATATCCTTGTGATTCCTGATGAGATGGGTATGGATTTGAGCTTTGTCAAGGGTGAAGGCCCTCGATTTTCTGATCCCATAGAGACCCAAGCAGATCTCGACAGACTCATCGGAGGCAAAGAAGCAGCAAGCAAGCTCACCTATGTCTATGACACGATTAAACTCCTCAGAGAGCAACTCGATGCCAGAGGTGATGAGATCGCCCTCATCGGTTTTACGGGTGCTCCTTGGACGTTGGCAACTTACATGATCGAAGGACAAGGCACCAAGACCTATAACATCTGCAAAAAGATGATGTACTCCAATCCAGAACTCCTCCATGATATTCTCGCCAAGGTCACAGAAGTGGTCAAATACTACATGGAGAAGCAGATTGAAGCGGGCATTGATGTGGTGCAGATCTTTGACAGCTGGGCAGCAGCAATAGAGCCTAGCAATTATAATGAATTTAGCTGGAAGTACATGGTAGAGATCGCAGACTACCTCAAGAGCAAATATCCCCATATCCCTATCATCATGTTCCCCAAAGGCGTAGCCTCCTTTATCGAGCAGGGCGGAGTCTATGGTAACTTTGATGTCTTTGGTGTAGATTGGGGTACGCCTATGGCTCTAGCCAAAGAAAAACTAGGTGACCAGTACGTCCTGCAGGGCAACATGGAGCCCACCCGTCTCTACTCACAAGAAGCTACCACAGAGTGTGTCGAAGGCATCCAAGAGATTATGGGAGGCAAACGCCATATCTTTAATCTCGGTCATGGTATCCTCCCTGATGTACCTGTAGAAAATGCGATACATTTTGTGAAAGAGTGTCAGAGGGTCAGCAAAAAAGCGTAGGTGCGACCATGTCGCACGCTCATTTCAATCACACATGTTAGAGGTATGCGCAAAAGCCCATACAAGGAACTTTTATGTCTTCCATTATTTTCGGCCCCATCCAATCCCGCCGTTTCGGTAAATCTCTCGGTATAGATCTCAGTCCAAACATAAAGCAGTGTAACTACGACTGTGTGTATTGCGAACTGGCACCTGCACAGACGATGGCTAGGTATCAGGATGTTCTGCCTGTTTCTGAGATTATTGATGCTGTACGAGAAGCTTTGGCACTTCATAGTGATATCGATATACTCACCATCACTGCCAATGGAGAGCCAACACTCTACCCTCACCTCCTCGAACTCATCCATGAGATTAATCGCATCAAAGGCGATACCAAAACCCTCATCCTCAGCAATGGCAGCACCATCTCTGACCCCAAAGTCTCTGAAGCACTGCTCCTCATCGATACGGTCAAGCTCTCCCTAGACTGTGCCACACAGAGATGCCTCAAAAAAATCGACCGCATACATACAGGCATCACCATAGAGACTATCTGGCAAGGGATGCTAGACTTCAAAGCCCGCACCACCCATCCTCTCATCATAGAGATATTGATAGTCGCAGGGATTAACGACAAAGAGAGCGAGATAGAGGCTCTCAACCGTTACCTGCTCACACTCCAGCCTGAGCGTATCGATCTAGGTACGATTGATCGTCCTCCTGCCTATCGTGTAGAGCCGATTGGGTACGAGAGACTGAGAGTGCTTTCACTATGCTTCGATCCCACACTCAGCGTCCATATCACCCAACGCAAACAGGTGAGTGCCAAGCCTTCATCCTATGATACAGCAAGTATTCTCTCCACACTCCACAAGCGTCCGCTCACAGCAGATGATATTGCCATACTCTTTGATAAGCAGAGCCAAGAGCGACTCCAAGAGCTCCTCTCTCAGGGCAAAATTGTCGAAAATAACAACAACGGTGTGATTTTTTACAAAATCCCTTGAAAAATCCCCAAAACCCATTGACATTCAAGGCTTTTTTGACTATAATCCCTTTCACATTTTAAGTACTACTTAAATGTTCTGTTCCGGATTAGCTCAGCGGTAGAGTAGGTGACTGTTAATCACTTGGTCGCTGGTTCGAATCCAGCATCCGGAGCCACTCACTATTTCAATATTCCATTCTATCATTATTTTAAGAATATTTTTTCAACTCATGATAGCTATGCATAATATTCTACATGATTCTGGATCTTTTTACAAGCCATTCTACTTCTGGTTTCAGGTTTCTCACAAGCTTTTCTTGGATATAATACTAAACATAAGCTGAATACCCAAAAAGGAAACAAGCATGAAAGAGACTTTAGAGAAACTAGTCAAGTTACGTATGGCACAATCCAAGATAACAAATGCACAGATGCTGGAGCAGGTGATAGAGCAAATCATACAGATGAACAAGCGTGATTTAGAGGTGATAGCAGAGGTGCTGCACGCTAGAGCGAAACTCTCTGCTGGAGAGTTTCGCTATCTAGGACGTCATGCCAGAGACAATGCACTAGGCAAGGCGGTTAGAGTACCTAGTACAGAGTTTCCATGGGTGAAAAATGCAATGATTCATCTAGCTCGTGCTACACAATCTGTTAATAACTATATGTACAATTTTGGCAGTATGCCAGAGACAAAACAGGCAAAACTCATGGAGATAACCGCACAGTTCAACCTCATTACCGATGCCTCCAAAAAGATTAACAAGCTCGCCACATACAAACGCCCCTCCAATAACAAATCCACCCCCAAAACACTCAAAGAGGCAAAAAAGGCAGCCATAGGTGGTGACAGCAATCCTGAAATCAATCTCGAGAACCTCAACGAACAACCACCTGAGGGTAGTGCAGAGACAGAAACACTCTCTCCTGCAACAGTAGAGGCATAGTAGCATGTCTGTAGAGAAGATTATCTACAAAAAACCTGATCCATTTTTGTGTGATTTTGACTCGGCGAGATGG
>CAZEIN010000087.1:0-1645 GCA_964512425.1 uncultured Sulfurovum sp. | reverse complement strand
AGCATATATGTTTACTAATAAAGAATTAGGGTGGAGAGAGATTGGTATATTGATGCTGATCGCTTATATATTTAGTTTTGCTGTCAGGCTGATATGGGTATGGCAATTTAAAGACAATCCGGACTTTTACTGGAATGGGCAAATAATGATTAATACCAATGATGGCTACTTTTTTGCTTCGGCAGTAGAGTATCTGCTGAATGGTGCACATGCGGAAAACCCTCGTATACATATTGCAATAGACAGTTATCCGGGATTTGTATATAGTAGCTATCTGCTTGCCAAATATACTCCAATGTCATTGGAGACGGTCATTTTGTATCTGCCTGCGATTATATCAAGTCTGGTCGTGATACCTCTGATTCTTGTTGGAAAATTGATCAAGTTGCCTTGGGTCGGTTTCTTTGCGGCATTGCTGGGATCTATAGCATGGAGCTACTATAACAGAACGATGACAGGTTATTATGATACCGATATGTTCTCTGTATTGCTGCAGTTTACAGTTTTGTATTTTTTCTTGTTGACTATTTATGAAAAAGAAGATAGAAATGTATTATGGTTAGCATTTGCTCTACTGATGTATCCCTTCTTTTATCCTCAGGGATTGAGCCTGATCTATGCAATATTTATTTTATGGACACTCTATCAGTTGATCTTTCAAAGAGACGTACAAAACAGTTATCTTTTTATTGTTGTAGCGTCTATTGCACTTTGGGCAGTGCCTATTTGGCTTAAAGCACTTTTGATCATTGTAATCTTTCTTTTTTTGGAACAGATGAAAGGCAAATTTGATAATAGAAAATTCTTCTATTTCGCCTTGGGTGCTATTGTGGTATTTCTCTTTTTCGGAGATGTCTTCGGGTTGATCCTGGAAAAACTCAGAGGCTATCTTGATCGTGGGGTAGAGGAGAGTGGATTGCATTTTTATCAGGTGATACAGACGGTTAGAGAAGCGGGAAAAATCTCCTGGGAGACAGTAGCAAACAGGATCATAGGTCATCCGGTACTGCTTATCATAAGTTTGATCGGCTATATTTTACTGGTGATGAAGCACAAACCGTTTATTTTGGCGCTTCCTCTTATTGGGGTAGGTGTTTTTGCACACTGGGCAGGACTCAGGTTTACAGTCTATGCGGTACCTGTTGCTGCATTTTCCGTGATTTATCTTTTTTATGTATTAATGCAGTATGTTGAGAATAAAAAGCTTGCGTATCTAGGGTTTGTAGTATTGTCTTTACTTCCTTTAATACCTAATATACAACATATTATTGGATATAAAGTTCCAACCGTATTGAATAATGCAGAGGTGCAGGATCTTGAAGCATTAAATAAAATAGCCAATGCTAAAGATTATACCTTGAGTTGGTGGGATTATGGCTATCCTATCTGGTACTATTCGGATACCTCTACGTTGATAGACGGATCAAAGCATCATAATGATAATTTTATTATTTCAAAAATCATGCAGACCTCATCTTCAGATTTGGCGGTTAACTTGGGACGCTTGGCCGTAGAGACTTATGTGGACTCCAACTATTCGATAGTAACCGATGTTCTCTTCAAGAATGGAAAGAGTGATCAGGCTGATCCGAATCTTCTGCTGAGTGAACTGGAGAGCGGAGCCTATCCTCTGCCGAAAAAGACC
>CAZEIN010000086.1:0-3442 GCA_964512425.1 uncultured Sulfurovum sp. | reverse complement strand
AATTCTATTGCATAATTCGGGTTTAAATTTGCAACAATGGGCAAATTTGGATTTGGGTATAATTCTGCCATGAAAGAAAGCCTCAAAATATTTTCTGGAGATCTAAAGAATCCGTTTAAAGACCTCCTCCCCATTATCATCGTTGTAGCACTGTTCCAAGGTCTCATCATCCGAGCTATGCCTGATAATTTTTTATCTATTGTGATAGGTTTGACGATTGTGGCTATTGGGCTGGCACTGTTTATTCGTGGGCTGGAGTTGGGTATTTTCCCTGTTGGTGAGGGGCTTGCTGTGGATTTTGCGCGCAAAGGCTCGGTCTTTTGGTTGTTGACTTTTGCGTTTACTATAGGTTTTGCTACTACTGTGGCAGAACCTGCACTCATCGCTATTGCAGATAAGGCCGCTCTCATTTCTCATGGATTGGTGGATGCATTTTGGTTGCGTATGACTGTGGCTTTTGCTGTGGGGTTTGCGATTGCATTGGGGACATTGCGTATCTTGTTGGGGCATCCTATTGCTTATTATATTATCAGTGGGTATATCTTGGTCGTGGTTGTGACCTTTTTTGCGCCTCAGGAGATCATCGGGCTTGCGTATGATAGTGGAGGAGTGACGACTTCTACGGTGACTGTACCGCTGGTAGCAGCACTGGGCATCGGACTTGCTTCGAGTATCAAGGGAAGAAATCCTGCGATTGATGGGTTTGGATTGATCGCTTTTGCTTCTCTGACACCGATGATTTTCGTCCAGATTTATGGTATTGTCGTGTATCATTTTGCAGAGACTAACACCAGTACCCCAGAGGTAGCCGCTGTAGTAGAAACTGTAAACTCTCATGTGGTTACCTATGCCTTTTCTGCTTGGCATACGATGATGGAGCTATTGGGAGTGATCAAGGATGTTGCCCCTATTCTTGTCGTCATTTTCTTTTTTCAATATATGATTATCAGAAAACCTGTGGCACATCTACGCAGGATTGTGGTGGGTATCGTGATGGTGGTGCTCGGGCTGTATGCGTTTATCGTAGGCTTGGAGATGGGGCTGTTTCCTATAGGAGAGACGATTGCATTTCAACTCACTGAGATGAAAAATAATCTACTCATCTATCTCTTTGCGTTTCTCATTGGGTTTTCTACGACGATGGCGGAGCCAGCCCTTTTGGCGATAGCCATCAAGGCAGAAGAGATCAGCGAAGGAAACATTAAACAAAATATACTTAGAATAGTGGTAGCATTTGGTGTGGCTCTGGGTATTGGGCTGGGATCGTATCGTATCGTGTCAGGAGACCCTATCCATTACTATATCGTCGCAGGGTATATTTTGGTGATTGTTTTCACCTACTTTGCCCCCAAATATATCGTACCTATAGCCTATGATAGTGGCGGTGTGACCACCTCTACAGTGACTGTACCATTGGTCGCAGCATTGGGGCTGGGTTTGGCAGAAAACATAGAAGGAAGAAACCCTCTCATCGATGGATTTGGACTGATTGCTTTTGCTTCACTTTTCCCGATGCTCACAGTGATGGGCTATGGTATCTATGCACAATACATGCAATCTAAACGCAAAGGAGGAAGCGAATGCAATTTGTAGCACTTGTTGCAGTAATCGAAGATAAAGAGGAGGAGAGGGCAATCAAAGTAGCCAAAGAGGCAGGTGCTGGTTCTGTCACCATTCTGCATGGCAAAACGATTGGACTCGAAGAGAAAAAAGTTTTCTTTGGTTTGACATTAGAGGAGAATGTGTCTGCACTACTTTTTATCCTCCCTAGGAGACTCTCAATGAAAGTGATGAAAGCACTACGCACTAGCTTTGATCTGGATAACCATGAGAACAGTGGATTTGCGTTTACCATACCACTCAGTCATGTGGCAGGATTAGACATCAATGAGCTTCATAAGTTTGAAGACAATATTAAAACAATGATATAGGAGATACTATGCTAGTCAATGAAGTAATGACCCCAAGAGAAAAACTCATCGTCGTGTCAGCCATGACGACAGTCAGGGAGGCACTCAAGCTGATGAGAACACACAAAGTACGCTCTCTCGTGGTAGAGAAATCCTCTGATTCTGGAGCATATGGGTTGGTAACCTATAAAAATATCCTCCAGAGTATCGTTGCCCAAGATGGAGATATCGATCTGCTCAACATCTACGATATTGCGGCGATACCCGCTGTATCTGTTTCGGCATTGCTCAATGTCAAGTACGCAGCCAGAATGATGGTGACCAGTAGTATCAAGCGACTGCTTGTTATAGACAACAATGAGCTGCACGGTGTATTGACCATGTCGGATATTATCAGCGTACTCATGGACAGTATAGAGTAGCATGGTCTTGTGTATGCAGGGGTGGATGAAAACCTGCTCCTTGCGATAAAAAAGCATAGAACTCCTTCAAATCAGCCTATATAAAGCCATATTGGCTATAATATCCATCCATTTTTCTGTCTCTATTTCATGCAAAGCCACCAGATTGCGGTGTTTTTGCATGGCGTAATGCCAGATTCAATTCGCTCTAAAGAGCACAAATACTACAAAAAGGAAACACTTTGCCAACTATTAACCAGTTGATTCGTAAAGAACGCAAGAAGGTGATCAAAAAGTCAAAATCACCAGCATTGGAAAGCTGTCCTCAGAGAAGAGGCGTATGTACTAGAGTGTATACAACCACTCCAAAGAAACCTAACTCAGCATTGAGAAAGGTAGCAAAAGTCAGACTCACAAGTGGTTATGAGGTCATCTCATATATCGGTGGTGAGGGTCACAACCTCCAAGAGCACTCCATCGTACTCGTGCGTGGCGGTAGAGTCAAAGACCTCCCAGGTGTAAAATATCACATCGTACGTGGTGCGCTTGATGCATCTGGTGTACAGGGTAGAACAGTGGCTAGATCTAAATATGGTACCAAGAGACCTAAAAAATAGATAGAGAGATACAGTTAAAAAATAGCGGTCAGGTGTTGTCGTCAAACCTTCGTGGACAAACACTTGAGTAAATCATTCAGATTGAAGAGGAATTAAAATGAGAAGAAGAAAAGCCCCGGTCAGACCGGTATTGCCAGATCCAGTATATGGATCAAAAGTACTAACAAAATTTATCAACGCAGTCATGCTAGATGGTAAAAAGAGTATCGCCCATAAAGTAATGTATGGTGCATTAGAGAGAATTGAATCTAAAAGCGGTGAAAAAGGTATTGAAGTATTCAACAAAGCGATGGATAACATCAAGCCAGTTATGGAAGTAAAGAGTAGAAGAGTCGGTGGAGCTACCTATCAGGTGCCTATCGAAGTGAGACCATCTCGTCAACAGTCTCTTGGTATCAGATGGTTGATTGATGCTGCCAGAAAGAGAAATGAGAGAACTATGGTGGAGAAGCTATCAAATGAGCTTATGGATGCAGCTACAGACAAAGGTTCTGCATTTAAGAAGAAAGAGGAT
>CAZEIN010000085.1:0-2782 GCA_964512425.1 uncultured Sulfurovum sp. | reverse complement strand
ATCGAACCTACGGGTGCGACTCAAATTTTACACAAACCCCTCAAATACGAGTATAGCACATATTCAAAGAATTCTATTTCGGGATTTGGGAAAATCATTTTAACGGAGAGCGTTTATGTCAAAAAGTCTATATGAAACCCTGGGTATCAATGAAAGTGCCAGTGCAGATGAGATCAAAAAAGCCTACAGAAAACTTGCGAGAAAATATCATCCAGATATCAACAAAGATCCCCAAGCCCAAGAAAAATTCAAAGAGATTAATGCTGCCTATGAGGTACTCAGCGACAGTGAGAAAAAAAGCCAATATGATCAGTTTGGTGACCAGATGTTTGGTGGACAAAATTTCCATGATTTCGCCCAAGGGCAGGGTGCCAATGTTGATTTGGATGAGATACTTAGGTCTATGTTTGGAGGTGGTGGAGGATTTGGTTCTAGTGGAGGATTTGGCGGTTTTGGAGGAGGTTTTGGCATGCCTGACTTGGATATACAGTCACGGATCACCGTACCCTTTCTTACCTCTATCGTAGGAGGCAAGCATCAGGTTGCCTCAGGGGATGGAGAGACATTTGATATCAAAATACCTGCTGGTATCAAGACAGGTGAAACACTCAGAGTCAGAGGCAAGGGCAAGAGCTATCAGGGCCAAAAAGGTGACTTGATGATTCGCGTAGAGGTTGCACCTTCTACTGAGTATGCACGCAAAGGAAATGACCTCTATGCTGAGATAGATGTGCCACTCAAATTGGCTCTGTTTGGTGGCAAAGTCTCTGTAGCTACACCGCATAAGGAGGTCACACTCAAGGTGCCAAAAAACACTAAAAATGGTCAGAAATTTCGCCTCAAAGAGAAAGGGTTTCCTGATAGGAAGAGTGGCACGGTAGGTCATATGTATCTAGTCGCCAATGTAGTATTGCCAGATAGTGATGCGTTGCCCGAAGAGCTCAAAAAGCTTTGTGAAGCACAGCTACCAGAGTAGGGGGAGAGCAGATGCAGGGATATCATGAACCAGTCTATTTGATTTCAGTTGTGGCAAATATGCTCAGTATCCACCCACAGACACTCCGTCAATACGAGAGAGAAGGGCTGGTAAAACCCTCTCGTACGCAAGGGAGTATGCGACTCTATTCAGAGTGTGATATCGATCGCATGAAGATGATATTGAGGCTTACGCGCGATATGGGGGTGAATCTAGCAGGCGTTGATGTCGTACTCAGACTCAAAGAGCAAATGGATCAAATGGAGCAAGAGCTAGAAACACTCCGAGAGGAGCTCTACAGGCTCAATCGCCATGGCTCTGTGCCTGTGGGCAAGGCTATTGTAAAAAAGAGCCATTATGATATCGTTATTTTTGAAGAGTAGCCTATGCAGTGGCAGATGATCGTAGCGGTAGGCATCGGAGGATTTGTGGGTGCTATTGGTAGATTTACACTCTCTGGCTGGGTGCAGAAACTTATGGGTTCCTCTTTGCCTTATGGAACGCTTACTGTGAATGTGCTTGGGAGTTTTTTGATTGGGTTTCTCGTGCTTTACTTTGAGCAAACCCTCTCGCCAAATCAAAAACTTTTTGCTGTTACCGGATTGCTTGGAGCGTTGACTACCTTTTCTACCTTTTCATTGGAGACTGTACAGTTGTTGCAACAGAGCCTCTATGTCAAAGCATTGGCTAATGTCTCATTGAATCTCTTTCTTTGTATTTTGGCAACAGTTTTAGGCATGATACTCTTTCGTAAGATTTATGGTTTCTAAATGCTATTTCGGGATTTGGGTTGGATTTGGCTTTGGTATTACATAGGTAATCTTGCTATAATAGCATTAAAAAAGGTCTACTTCAGTGATCAGTCAATCTATATTTCGAGAATATGATATTAGGGGCATCTACAAAGAGGAGCTACATGAGCAGAGTGTCAAGCTTATTGGGTACCATCTAGGCACTAAAATAAGTGGAGATAAAATAGTCTCTATAGGCTATGATGCTCGTGCACATTCACCGATTCTGCGTGACTGGCTGACCTCAGGGCTCAATGCTTCAGGATGCACCGTGCTGGATATGGGAATGGTGGCAACGCCTGTGAACTATTTTGCTAACTACCAAAAAATAGAGAAACTGCATCCCAAACAACACCAGACAGCCTCTATCATGATTACAGGCTCTCATAATCCCAGTGAGTATAATGGATTTAAGATCACTATTGACAAGGCACCCTTTTTTGGAGAGCAGATTTATGCTTTGGGTGATGAGATTGTTGCTGATGCGCAGAGGGTGATTCCTGATGATACAACCAAGATAGAGATTGATGTCAAGACACCCTATATCGCCTATATGCTAGAGTCATTTTCACATTTGAAGGGCATGAAGCAGAAGATTGTCATAGACTGTGGCAATGGTGTGGCAGATACGGTATTGACTGCGATCTTTGATGCACTGGAGCTTGACTACAGAGGGCTCTACTGTGAACCAGATGGCACGTTTCCCAACCACCATCCAGACCCTTCAGTAGAGGAAAATTTGGCTGATCTCAAAGTGGCTTTGGCAGAGGAGGGTGATATCGCATTTGCTTATGATGGGGATGCAGACCGTATCGCAGTGCTGACACACAAACACAATATCAAAGGTGATCAGATGGCACTACTCTATGCGATGGGTATGGAAAACCCTACTGTCATCGGAGAGGTCAAGTGCTCTCAAGTGATGTATGATGAGCTAGAACGTAGAGGTGCCACAGCGATAATGTACAAGACAGGACACTCCAATCTCAAGGTCAAGATGAGGGAGACAGGTGCA
>CAZEIN010000084.1:0-3619 GCA_964512425.1 uncultured Sulfurovum sp. | reverse complement strand
CGGAAAATTAATCTCTACTTTTTAAATACATTCCCTAGCATGCCTTTGATCGCTCCTTGTAGGTCAGCAGGGTAGATGACAAATTTGCTGTTTTCGCTTTGACTGATTTTTTCCAGTGAGTTGATGTATCTATCTCCTAGCAAGAACATGGCTGGTAGCTCTTTGTCTTGGATGTTTTCACTGATCATTTTGATCGCTTCGGCTGAAGCATTGGCGAGGGCTATCTGGGCTTTGGCTTCTCTCTCGGCTGCGGCTAGTTTTCCATCAGCTTCGAGGATGGCGGCATTTTTGTTACCTTCTGCCATGGTTTCTACGGCTCGCCTCTCTCGTTCTGCAGCAGCTTGTTGTTCCATAGCTTTTTGCATAGAGGGGCTAGGATTGATATCTTGGATCTCTACCGATTTGACAGTGACACCCCAATCAGAGACATCGTCCATGATTTGTTCTTTGAGTTTGACTTTGATATGTTCTCTATTGGAGAGTGCTTGATCGAGGCTCATCTCTCCGAGAATTGAGCGTAGTGTGGTCATGACGAGTTGCTGGATAGCAAGTCTGAAGTTTTCTACTCCGTAGAGGGCAGCTTCGGGTTTTGTCACACGCAAAAAGGTTACTGCATTGGTGAGTATCACAGCATTGTCTTTGGTGATGACCTCTTGTTGCGGGATATCCAAAATGATATCTCTGGTTGTAATTTTTTGTCTGACAGCATCAATATAGGGGATGATGAGGTTGAGTCCCGGTGACAGTGTACGAGAGAATTTACCCAGTCTTTCTACGACCCACTCTTCACCTTGGGGTACGATATTGATCCCTTTGTATAGGGTGACAATGACCAAAATAGCCATGATTGTGACGACATTGAGTGCTCCAAATTGTAATGCTTCCATTGTGATTTCCTTATATTTTTTCTACTTCAATGATTTGACCATTGACTGCGATGATTTTAACCCGATCATTTTTTTTGATCTCCTCATTGGCGGCAGCATGCCATGTGCTGTTTCCTAGTACGGGTGCATCAAAGGCAACTTTCCCTCGTTGGTGAGGGTGTATCTCTTCTGTGACTGTACCTTGTGTATCAAAGCTATAGTTGGATTGACCGATAGTGGAGACGGTTTGTTCTTTGAACCATTTTTTCCATGCGAGTAGTGCCAGTACAGAGAGGATGGTCCAAATCACGATTTCTGTAGTAAAAGTTGTATACAGGGCAAAATCCACTATACCCACGACTACTGCCGCCAAACCAAGCCCCAAAAAGATAAACGTGCCCATGTTCATCTCCATAATTAACAAAATCAATCCAGCGACAATCCAGTGCCACCAAAGAATATTTTCACTCAAAAGTGCCAGCATCTGTGCTCCTTTGTTACAGTTGAAGTCATTATAGCATAATAAGTAAACCAAGTATCCATACCAATAAGCAAGTTTAGGCTATAATCGCGAAATTAAAACCCAAGGATAATTCATGTCAACACTTAATGTATATTATGACAAAGATTGTGATATTAATATCATCAAATCAAAAACAGTAGCAATGATCGGTTTTGGATCACAAGGACACGCACATGCAGAGAACCTCAGAGACTCTGGTGTAGAGGTAGTAGTAGGACTCAGAAAAAACGGTAGCTCATGGGGCAAAGCCGAGGCAAAGGGCTTTGAGGTGCTCACTGTGGCAGATGCAACAGCCAAAGCAGATGTCGTGATGATCCTCCTGCCTGATGAGAATCAAGCAAGCATCTATGCGGAGGAGATCGCTCCCAATCTCAAAGATGGTGCAACCATCGCATTTGGTCACGGATTTAACATCCATTATGGTCGTATCCATCCAGCAGCGAACATCAACGTCACTATGATTGCTCCAAAAGCACCAGGCCATACTGTACGTAGTGAGTTTGTTAGAGGTGGTGGTATCCCAGATCTCATCGCTATTGGTCAAGACCCAAGTGGAGAGACCAAAGCATTGGCACTTTCGTATGCTTCAGCGATCGGTGGCGGTAGAACAGCGATTATCGAGACGACATTCAAAGACGAGACAGAAACAGACCTCTTTGGTGAGCAAGCAGTACTCTGTGGTGGTGCCACTTCACTCGTGCAGGCTGGATTTGATACACTCGTAGAGGCTGGATATGCTCCAGAGCTCGCATACTTTGAGTGTCTCCATGAGCTTAAACTTATCGTCGACCTCATGTTTGAGGGTGGTATCGCTGACATGAGATACTCTATCTCCAACACTGCTGAGTATGGTGACTATGTGAGTGGTCCTAGAGTCATCAACGATGAGTCCAAAGCAGCCATGAAGCAGATTCTCAAAGAGATCCAAGATGGACAGTTCGCCAAAGACTTCATCCTCGAAGGACAAGCAGGCTACCCAAGAATGAATGCAGAGCGTAACAATGCCAGAGCATCAAATATCGAGCAGACAGGTGTGAGATTGAGAGAGATGATGCCATGGATATCTGCAAACAAAATCGTCGATCAGGATACTAACTAATCTTTGTGCCGAAGAAGAGCACTTCACAGATATAATACCAAGAAATAGTGCTATGCTTATGGCACTAGATGATGGCTATACGCAAGGAGAGGTCTCACGATATTTTGACTTGTCCTCTCCCCGACACATGTTCAAATTACCCTTATGTTTCATTTTCTTTTCGGTTTCATATTGCATCATTCAAAAGAAAAAACAACCATTCACGCCGTTGTAGCAGATGTCGGGGAGAGGACACCCCGACCTACATTTTCACTTGCTCTGTCTCGGTGGATTCCATTTCGTTGTAATGCCGTGTATGCGTTCCCATCGAGACGGTGAAACGAGCTAAAAGCTGATATGTCATCCTGAACTCGATTCGGGATCCAAGATTTGGCTGGCCATCAGACTCTATGAGCCGTGGATTCCGCCTCATGCACGGAATGACGAGGTTCTTTTGTGGTCTTGTGGGGATGCTGTGTGATAAAGTATCATAAAATGGATGTTGAATGGTGTATATTCAACGCCTGACCCATTTTGCGTATTAAAGATTATTATACATTTTGTGTGGATGCAGGCGTAGGGTGCGTTTGCCAACGCACCATGCGAGGAAATTCCACCCCACGGACAAGGCTTCGCCGAAAGGCTCATGGTAGTGTTTGTGGGATATCTACGATAACATTTGCTTGATACTTTTTTCAAATGATAAAGTAGTTGGTAGACACCCGACCCCAAAGTCTCTTTTTTTATGCTATAGCTTATAGATTTTTTTGAAAAAATATGTATTGCTTTCATTGCTCAATACTATATCATTTCCATCTTTGGCAACTATTTGAAAAAACAAAGGTCTAACAATCTTCAAGTCATCGACCTTCACAAATTTTGAATCTACAAAACCGCTCTTGTATATAAAAAATAACAATAAAATTCCTATACAGGGATAAATAACTTTTTTCACTTTAAAACCACCCAATCATCATTATCATTTCTCATAATTATTTCCCCTGTTGCTTGGTATGCTGATAAAATGAGCGGCATATCATGTATCGCATCAAGCTGCCTGCTACTGATCTCTATATGGTGTGCCTACCCCATATCAGGAGAGACTGCTAAAGAACTTCGTCATTCCGTGCTTGACACGGAATCCACGGTCTG
>CAZEIN010000083.1:0-4053 GCA_964512425.1 uncultured Sulfurovum sp. | reverse complement strand
TTATCATAGAGTTTGAGATTGGCATCTTCTCGTCGTTCACCAATTTTGTACATGACGTTGACGATACCTACGTTTTCCAGAGCCATACCATAGATATGGTTAACGCCTTTGATTTCTCGCATTTTGCGTTCTAGTGGGTTGACAATGATATTCTCTATCTCTTCTGCTGTGGCTCCTGGCATGGGAACGATAATAGCTCCACCAGAGATAGCAATCTGAGGGTCTTCCTCTCTAGGCATGATTTGTAGAGAGATAAACCCAAGCAGAATCAAGGCAATACCAAGTACTGCAGTCAATGGATTGGTCATAAACCCCTTTGCTAGCTTGCCAGCATAGTCTTTCGGCTGATACTTTATCATCTCATAGCCTATTCATCAATAATGATTTTGGCATACATGCCAGGAAAGACAAACTTTCCTTGGTCATCAAAACTAATCTTGATTTTGAACTTGTGCGTCATAGGGTTAGAGCTAGGGATAATGGAAGTGATTTCCCCTTCTCCTGAGAGCTTGATGGAGGGAATTTCAAATTTTACTTTTTTACCTATTCTTGCCTTGCCTAAATCTCCTTCGCTAATCTCTGTTACAATTTTGAGATTAGTGAGGTCTGTCAGCACCAATGAAGGCATACCAGGGAGCTGTATCTCGCCCTCATTGGCACGCTTCATCACGATCACGCCATCATTGGGGGCAACAATTCTGAGATATTTATATTGGTTAAGTACCTCTTGCATTTTTGCTTTGGCTTGCCCTACCTGCTTTTCTGAGATCTCTACCATATCTTTATAGATTGCTGTTGCCAACTCTAGCTGCTCCAAGTCATACTTGGAAACCATGCCCTTGGCAAAGAGTCGTTTATGTCGCTCATGATTTTGTTTGATATTGGCATATTGTGCTCGGTTCATCTGCAGTGCCAATGTTGCTTGAGAGATGGCCAGCTCTACCTGCATCTCCGCTGACTCTATCTCTTTGGAATCAATCTCATAAAGCAAATCACCCTGCTTGACGATATCACCCTCTGACACTTTCATATTTTTGATAAATCCCATAAATCTACTGGTAATCATCTTCTGATTATCGGAGACTACGCCGCCTGTCAACTCTAGTTCAGTTGCCATCAATGGCAACATAGATATCAACACATAGATCACTATTTTTTTCATTACTTCACTCCCAAATTTAGTAAACTTTGCAACGCAAATACTTTGCTGTTGCGTGCATTTTTTGCCGTGAGCAGCTTGAGCAGCACCTCTAATTCTTTGGCCTGCTTGATGAGGACATCGCTTATAGAAGAGATGCCCTCTTTGTATTTTTCTTGGTACTTTTTGTAGACGGTTTTGGCAAATTTTAACTGTGCTTGATAGCTACGGATATCTGCGTCATACCCACCAATCTGTGTCTGTAATTGTTTTACTTTAAGTGCAATGCCTTTTTTTGCTAATCTTACTTGCTCTGCAACTTTTAGTATATTGACTCTGGCTTTTTCTAGATTGGCCTCATCGATACCACCATTAAAGAGATTATACTGAAGTTGCATACCCACAGTGTAGGAGTCTTTTTTGAAAAAGTCATTGAGCGGCTTATCATCCGCAGACCCATACTCGGCAAATGCTCCGACCATAGGTCTGAACTTTGCCTTTTCTACCTCTAGTGCCATGCCTGTGATTTTGAGTCCTAATTTGGCTTTTTGGATATCAATGCTACGTCTCTCTATCATCGCTTTGCTAATACGAGGCTGTGGTGCAAGGGCGCTACTCGTGCGAATCGTATCTACCTTGGTATTGAGTAAAAAGGATAGAAATTGATAAGCAAGTGTACGGTTGAGTTTTGCTTGTGAGAGCATACTTTTGGCTTCTGCCAAGCGTGCCTTCACCTCTAGTCTGTCAGTCTCTTGGGCATAACCTTCTTTTTTCATTTCATTAATAATTTCACCAAGCCTATGAATATTGTTAATAATCTGTCTCAAATTAGAGATATAACTCTGCACCAGAGCAATATCGTAAAAGGCTTTTTTGACTTGATAGCGTTTTTCGCTTCTTACCTTTGCCATGTCTAGCTTGCTCATTTCAAACAAAGATTTGGTAATTTTCTTGTATTCTGTAAGTTTTCCGCCCGTATATACTGGAAGTATATAGGTGAATTTTGTCACAAAATGACTTCGTGCACCAGGATAGTTTAAATCTCTTGGTGCAGTTTCTAGAGGATCATGATCCAATGGCTGACCCTGCATCATAGTGCCAAGGTCACCTAGAAAATCCGAAAAACCAAAATCCCCAAAAGTGGCCTCTCTGCTCTGAAGTTTAAATCCAAATACATTACCTGCATCATTGGATCGCAGTGCCATCATGGTGAGGTCGAGTTTGCCGTAATCATAACCTTCTGTAGCAATTTGATCATATTTCTTCATTTGTGCATTGTATTGGGCAATCTTAATTTCTAGATTGTTTTTATCCAATACTCTCAGTGCTTTATGCAGTGTTAGATGATGCAAACCTGCCAAAAGCGGTATCTGCCATAGCATCAAAAGTAATAACAGTTTTCTTCGCATTACAATCCCCTTGTTTTGTTTAGTCATTTCTCCCCAGAAATCTATAGATGGATTATATCGAAAAATTCTTTACATAAATAATACTGAATCATCATCTCTAGATTCATAAGTTTTAATTATTCTATTGTGGGAGATTGGTAATCTCTATTTGCATAGTTTGGGTTTATATTTTACCTAAATGCTCTTGTGCGTATCCTCATGCAAATGATCCCACTTGAGCTTGCCTCCACCTAGCATATGAAAATGCAAATGATGAATCTCTTGTCCTCCGTCATCTCCATTATTAGTAATGAGTCGATACCCTGCTTGATCTACGCCTATTTTTGTTGCAACCTCTTGTGTAAACGTTGTGAGTCCTGCCATAATCTCTCCAGAGACATTTTGGAAGCAGTCTACATGCACTTTGGGAATAATAAGTATATGGACAGGAGCCTTGGGGTAGAGGTCATGAAAAGCCAAAAAATTCTCATTCTCATGAACGGTATTATTGGGGATTTCCCCCGCTACAATCTTGCAAAATAAACACATCATTTGATCCTTTATTATACTGTTTCTGTTAACATATTATAGCATAGAAAACCCACACTATTAACCTATATCAATCACACTATTATACATTTTTGGATAGAATCACGGCAATTAAGATAAAAATCCAAATCTCGAAATAGAAATTCATGACTGTGCACTATCATCGCATTCAAGGACTTCTATTTCGGGATTTGGGAAAAAGAGGTTATTTTGGAAACACTACAGACTAAGATTGAAGAGATCACGTCACTCAGTGCACTCGAAAAAATTCGTGTAGAGATATTTGGCAAAAAAGGACTCCTCGCTGCTGAATTTGCAAAACTCAAGGATGTACCAGGCCCTGAGAAAAAAGCATTTGCAGAGGGACTCAATACCCAAAAAGCCACACTGCAAAATAGTTTTGATGAAAAACTGGCAATACTCAAAGCAATGGCACTAGAGAAACAGCTCCAAGAGGAGCAGATCGATGTCTCTCTCTATGGAAATCTAGGAGAAAAAGGTGCACTACACCCTGTCGCACAAACGATGGATAAAATTATTGATTACTTTGTCGCACTAAACTTCTCTGTAGAGAGGGGGCCTTTGACAGAAGATGATTTTCACAATTTTGAAGCACTAAACCTACCCAAGTATCATCCCGCTAGAGATATGCAGGATACCTTCTATTTTGCTGATGGTGGGTTGTTGCGTACACATACGTCTCCTACTCAGATTCGTACCATGCTCAAAGAGAAACCACCTATACGCATGATTGCTCCAGGTGCTGTATTTCGACGAGACTATGATTTGACACATACACCTATGTTTCACCAGGTGGAGGGATTGGTCGTAGAGGAAGCGGGAAAGGTTAGCTTTGCCAATTTCAAATCGATACTGATCGATTTTTTGCACACAATGTTCGGGGATGTGGATGTGCGGTTCCGTCCAAGCTTTTTCCCTTTCACGGAACCCTCTGCGGAAGTCGACATCAGTTGCATC
>CAZEIN010000082.1:0-2631 GCA_964512425.1 uncultured Sulfurovum sp. | reverse complement strand
CCGATGATTATCCACTCTTTATTTTCCATAGGATATTATAGCTTTAAAAAATAAGGATTGTCATGTCAGCATTGGTAGAGTTTAGTATGTTCCCCACAGAACAGACCCAGAGCAAGAGTGTGTTTGTCGCACGCGTATTGGATATCGTAGACAAGAGTGGACTGCCCTATCAGCTCACCCCTATGGGTACGATTATAGAAGGAGAGACAGTAGCAGAGGTCTTGGCGGTGATTGACGAGGCGTATCGTGAGCTCCAGAGAGACTGTGGCAGGGTCTATAGTTCGATCAAAATAGACTGGAGAGAGGGCTCTGTGGGCAGGCTACACAACAAGATATCCTCTGTAGAACAGAAGCTTGGGCGAAAACTCAAAGTCTGATTGGATATAATACGCGTAATTTTCAAGAAGGAATGACAATGATGTGTGCAGAACGGATGCAGCGG
Organism: uncultured Sulfurovum sp.; assembly: GCA_964512425.1. GTDB lineage: Bacteria > Campylobacterota > Campylobacteria > Campylobacterales > Sulfurovaceae > JAAXPZ01. The sequence goes on along the minus strand of CAZEIN010000082.1, from coordinate 2,189 downwards.
ATTATCCAAGCGATTATCCTAGGTCTAGTCATGGGATTGGCTGGATCAGATATGATACAGATCGCATTTTTGTTGATGTTTGCGATGATGGTATTGTTGTTGATAGGCGGACTTAGCGGATTTTGTCCAGGCTTGATGATACTCAAAGCGATTCTGCCTTCGTGCGATAACCCCCAAACCAAGGAGCATAACTAATGGCCACTATTTCATACAAAGACTCAGGTGTCGATATCGATGCAGGCAATGCATTTGTCGAAGCGATCAAAAGTGATGTCAAATCCACCTTTGATAGCAATGTAATCGGGGGGATTGGCTCTTTTGCTGGTGCGTATGCCCTGCCTGCGGGCTACAAAGAGCCCGTCATCCTCTCTGCTACAGATGGGGTAGGCACCAAGCTTCGTATCGCTATTGAGAGTGGTAGGCTAGATACAGTAGGGATCGATCTCGTGGCGATGTGTGTCAATGACCTCATCTGCAACAATGGCGTACCGATGTTTTTCTTAGACTACTATGCCACAGGCAAGCTCCTCCCCGAAAATGCCAAAGATGTCGTAGCAGGGATCGCTGAGGGCTGTAGACGCTCAGAGTGTGCTTTGGTGGGCGGTGAGACCGCAGAGATGCCAGGGATGTACTCGGATGATGATTTTGATCTGGCGGGCTTTGCTGTGGGGATAGCAGAGCGCTCCGAGATGGATACCATCTCCAATGTCCAAGCAGGACAGATACTCATCGCAATGCCTAGCTCTGGTGTACACTCTAACGGCTATTCGCTAGTGAGAAAACTCTTTTTTGATACACTGGGTATGGATCTGGACACAGTGTTTGAGGGCAAGCCCTTGGTAGAGACGCTACTAGAGCCAACACGGATCTATGTCAAAGAGTACAAAGCCAACAAACAGTATGTCAAAGCCCTAGCCCATATCACAGGTGGGGGCATTGTAGAGAACCTTCCTCGTGTACTTCCCGAGGGGATGAAAGCAGTCGTCACCAAAGAGGATATTAGGGTACTTCCTATATTTCAGTTCATGTCTCAGTATGTGGCCGAGGAGGAGATGTTTAGAGCTTTCAACATGGGCGTAGGTATGGTGTGGGTTGTTGAGCCCGAGCATGTGGATGCTGTTTTGGCAGGCACAGATGGCTATGTGATTGGTCGCATAGAAGCAGGAGAGAGAAAAGTGGAGATGGTATAAGATGGCAGTAGCAGAAGATGTAGGATGTAGCAACGAGGCATGCATCAAAGCCCCCGAATGCAACCGAACCAAAATATTCAAAGAGGGCAAAGCCAGAGAGGTCAAGAGCTTCGGTGGAGGCCCAGAGAAGGGTTGTGGCAAGTTTATTCCACTAAAAAACAGCTAATTTCCCCTCAAAGGGTGCAATCTATTGACAATTTAAGTTTGTTTGATTATAATTGCACTCCTTTTTCAATAAGGTAACGGAGTGTAGCGCAGTCTGGTAGCGCACCTGGTTTGGGACCAGGGGGTCGAAGGTTCGAGTCCTTTCACTCCGACCATGTAGTTTTTTAACAATTCGATATAATAATTATACAGTATTTAATGGTGGACGTAGTTCAGTTGGTAGAGCCCCTGTTTGTGGCACAGGTTGTCGCGGGTTCGAGCCCCGTCGCCCACCCCATTAGAATAACAAGGTAGCATAACCTAAATAGATGAAGCGCTAGTGGCTCAACTGGATAGAGCATCAGACTTCGGATCTGAGGGTTAGGGGTTCGAGTCCTCTCTGGCGTACCACAATAGTTATTATATGAATATAGTTGCACTCGTAGCTCAGCTGGATAGAGCACCCGCCTTCTAAGCGGGCGGTCTCAGGTTCGAATCCTGACGGGTGTACCACCCTTGTATTGTATACAAGATCATGCGGATGTGGTGGAATTGGTAGACACGCCAGACTTAGGATCTGGTGCCTAACGGTGTGGAGGTTCGAGTCCTCTCATCCGCACCACTTACTTTTATAATCCCCTTTAAACATCGATTACAACGACCTTTAGCCCAAACTATGCAATAGAGATTACCAATCTCCCACAGATCATTGACCCATGGGCATTCACAGCATATGCATCGATGCACCTTTGGGTGCACCTCGGATACGTTGCAAACACCCATGAGTCAAGCATCGGTAGAATATTTGGCAATTCTATTGCATGATTTGGGCTCATTTTTTACTAAAGAGACATA
>CAZEIN010000081.1:0-2255 GCA_964512425.1 uncultured Sulfurovum sp. | reverse complement strand
ATTTGTATATGAAAGAACTTTTTGGTCTGCATATGAGACACTTGATTTTGTATATGGTGAAGCTATCCAGCCTGCCTTGGTAGGAACATTTGATGATCCCAAAGATAGAAATTGGGAAGATACCAATACCTATCGAATAGGTATGACCTATCAGTATAATGATAAACTAACACTTATGGCGGGTTACTCATATGATGAAACCCCTGTTCCAACCAAAACAGTTAGCTATGAACTCCCAGATAGTGATGCACATATTTTCTCTGCAGGATTTAAGTACAAGCAGACAGAGAGCCTTTCTTGGGGAGCAGCCATCCTCTATGATTATAAGAAAAGTAGAGAAATTACAGCTGCTGAGCTAAATGAAAGTGGTATTATCGGTGAGTTTAGTGATGGAGGAGCCATCTTAGTTACAGCGGGTATTTCCTATGGGTTCTAGTATGAACTACCCATTTAACAACTTCTATGAGTTGATACAAAAGCAAGCCAAAGACAGAGGCAAAAAAGTAGCACTCTATGATGGAGAGAACAAGATACGCTATAGCGAGATTCTCTACAAGGCAGACAAGCTAGCTGCCTATATGGCAGATAGGGGGATTAGCAGAGGTGACAAGGTCGCACTCTTTTTGCGAAACTCTCCTGAGTTTATCTATGCGATTTTTGCCGTCTCCAAACTCGGAGCGATTTTAGTACCGATTAATACCTTTCTCAAGGGAGAGGAGCTTACCTATATCCTAGAGGATAGTGGTGCCAAACTACTCATCGCCTCTATGATTCATGAAAAAGTCATCCACTCTAGCAGAGCCCAAGAGCTCTGCCTACTCACGATTTGGGAAGGAGAGATGCAGCATACCGATGCGCACAATATCCCATTTATCGAAGCGATATCTACTACATTGCAGGTAGGCTTGGTGGCATCTGCACTAGAGGATACGGCTGTGATCATTTACACTTCAGGTACAACAGGCAAGCCCAAAGGTGCCATGCTCAGCTATAAAAATGTACTCTCCAATGCGGAGTCAGGCAGATTGACAATCAATATCAACGCCAAAGACCGTTCGATTGTATTCCTGCCGATGTTTCACTCCTTTACCTTCTCTATAGCGGTGATGGTATTCCTCTATGTTGGGGGCAGTATGGTGATTATCCGATCGATACAGCCTTTTTCCAATGTGTTCAAGCAGGTGTTGACCAAAAAGGTTACGATTTTCTTTGGAATCCCAGATGTCTATAGTGCACTTGCCAAAGCGAAGCTACCATGGTATTTCTTGTGGTTCAACAAAATTCGAGCATTTATCTCAGGTGCCGCTGCTCTGCAACCCAAAACACTAGAAGCGATGTCGACCAAATTTAAAAAAGCAACCTTGCTAGAGGGATATGGACTCAGCGAAGCCAGTCCTGCGGTTTGTATGAATACTTTTGAGAAGCAAAAAGCCAAATCAGTAGGTACCGCACTGCCAGGCTATGAGATGAAAATCGTGGATGAAAATATGATAGAGTTGCCTCGTGCTACTGTAGGAGACATCATCACTACAGGAGACAATATCATGCAGGGCTATCTGGGCCGCCCTGAAGCCACAGCAGAGACGATTGTAGGTGGCTGGTTGCTCACAGGTGATATGGGGTATATGGATGAGGAGGGCTTCCTCTTTATCGTCGACCGCAAAAAAGATCTCATTATCTCCAAGGGGATCAATATCTACCCTAGAGAGCTCGAAGAGGTCATCGACGCCTTTACGGGGATTAAGGCTTCGGCTGTTATAGGTGTGATAGATGAAAAGAGTGGTGAAATCCCTGTAGCCTATATAGAGCTAGAGGAGGGCATAGATGCTATTGATGAGGCTGCACTACGCAGATACCTCAGAGAGCATTTGGCAAACTACAAAATCCCCAAGCAGACCCACATCATCGCAGAGCTCCCCAAAAATGCCACAGGCAAAGTCCTCAAGCGTGTACTCAAAGAGAGCCTTGGGGCTACAGAAAATGCATTGGAGTAATTGTTAAGATTCATTTAGAAAGTATTAAAGGTGGGTTAGATAGCTTATCGTATAATACTTTCATCAAGAAGCTTGATAATCCCAAATTATGCAATAGAGTTGCCAAATATCCTACTGATGCTTGGTTCATGGGTGCTTGCAACGTATCTGAGGTGCACCCAAAGGTGCATCGATGCATACGCTGTGAATGCCCATGAGTCAATGATCTGTGGGAGATTGGTAATCTCTATTGCATAGTTTGGGATAAAGAGTATCAAAAGT
>CAZEIN010000080.1:0-4189 GCA_964512425.1 uncultured Sulfurovum sp. | reverse complement strand
CCCTGAGTATCTCTCTGGCTTCTTTCCATGCTACGGGGTCTACTTTGATAGAGGTCTGTTTCCTGGCTAGCATTATGACTCCTTTTTATTATTATACTTCAAATGAAGTATAAAGTCAAGAGTTCGAGATTTGGTATTTATCTCATCCCAGGAAACCCACCACCTTGCCCACCCATCTGGCTCATCATCTTTTGCATTTCTTTCATACCACCTTTGGTGGACATCTTTTTTGCCATTTTGGCTGCATTTTTGAACTGTTTGAGGACGCGGTTGACCTGCATCTGATCGAGTCCTGCACCCGCAGCGATACGACGCTTGCGTGTGTTATTGAGGAGGTCTGGATTTTCTCGCTCTTTTTTGGTCATAGAGGAGACCATGGATTTGATCGCTTTCATCTCACTGGAGTTTTCCAAATCCATATCGCCTACCTGCTTTGCCATGTTGCCCATACCGGGGATCATACCCATGATGGATTTCATGGAGCCTAGCTTTTTCATCTGTTCCATCTGCTCGAGAAAATCATTGAAGTTAAACTGCCCTTTTTTGATCTTGGAGGTCATGCGCTTGGCAGTTTTTTCATCGATAACACCTGCGGTTCGTTCTGCTAGCCCTTCGATATCTCCTGCCCCCATGAGACGGTTGGTAATACGCTCTGGGATGAATACTTCTAAGTCTGGCATCTTTTCACCGTTACCGATAAAACGCAGTGGCACACCCACTTGATGGGCGATACCTAGTGCGACACCTCCCTTGGAATCACCGTCAAACTTGCTCAGCACCACGCCCGTGATACCGATTTTCTCCTTGAACGTGGTGGCTGTTCTGACTGCATCCATACCAGTCATCGCATCAGCCACATAGAAAATCTCATCTGGGTTTGCTACATTTTTGACACGCTCTAGCTCTCCCATGAGCTCCTCATCAATCGCTAGACGACCTGCTGTATCGATCAGTACCACATCATACATCTCATCATTTGCTTTGGCGAGAGCCTGCTTGACAATCTCTTCTGGCTTGGCATTTTCATCTGCTACGAGATCTACTTCAATCTCTGCACAAATCTGACGGAGTTGCTCTACGGCTGCCAGTCTCTGGAGGTCACCTGCTGCGATGAGGACTTTTTTCTTCTTCTGCTCTTTGAGCATGTAGGCGAGCTTGCCTGTGGTGGTGGTCTTTCCTGAACCTTGCAGTCCTGTCATCAGCACAACTGTCGGTGGCTTGGAGGCAAATACAAACCCCTGATTGCCCTCTGCTGTGAGGATACGCACTAGCTCGTTTTGTAGGGCTGCGAGGAAGTTGTCCTTGCCGATGCCATGCTTTTTGGTATCACGCTCTATGGTGGTGATAAGCTCTTTGACCACCTTGTGATGGACATCTGATTTGAGGAGCGATTTTCTCAGCTCTGTAGTGGCTTTTTTGAGAGCCTTTTCATCATCATGGAAACGGATTTTGCCAATGGCATTTTTAAAACTGTCTGTAATACTGCTAAACATAGTTTGTCCTAGTTAAAATTCTGAAAGGATATCATCCTACACGCTTTTGAGAAGTATTTTACCCAAAACTCTATTTATATCGTTTTATGTCGGCTGGGATAGGGGCTACATAGTCTCTGCCTAGCAGACTGATCTTGCGTGCATGGAGCAGTGTGCGCTTGGCTCTGGTACGTGATCCATACTGTGCATCTCCTACCACAGGATGCCCCGCATAGCCTAGATGTACACGGATCTGGTGTGTGCGTCCCGTATGGATAACGATTTTGACTTTGGACTTTTTACCCTGTACCTCATCAGGCGTGACTACCGTATGTGCTGGTTTGCCGATGCGTTCATCAATCTTGGAAAAGGCTTTGCCCTTTTTGATGGTATGGATGGGGGCTTTGATCTCCATCTCTTCATAAATCACACCCTCTACCCATGCAATATACTCTTTGTAAACGCGTCTGGCCTTAAACTCACGAACCGCTTTTTTGATAAAGGCTTCATTTTTGCCTAGCAACAATACGCCACTGGTATCACGATCGAGTCGATGCAGTAGCTCTGCACCCTCTATAGCGTCTTGGACATCGTAGCTGTCTATGGCTGCTGGTTTGTTGACTGCTACGATATCCTCATCCTGATAGATGATGGTGATATCCTCTGGCATCTCGATACGAAAAGAGGTGCCATCGGGCAGCTGTGCTCTGGCGATCTTGAGCTGTTTATCTCCTACAAAAACCAAACCACGGTCTATCAGGGCTTTGGCTTTTTTGTTGGAGATCTCTTTGTCTTGGGCTAGTAATTTATAGGCTTGTTCCATGTTTTATCCTTGTGTGTCCAATGCTAAAAAAGCATCTAAAAAACGCTCTGTCTTTTCTCGTGAGCCTACAGTAACCAATACAAACCGATCAAAAGGATCTGGCAAGTATCCTCTGATGATAATCTCCTGCTCTCTGAGAGCATCGGTGATGGCATGGGCTTTGGCAGCATCTGGCATCTCTATGAGAATCGTATTGGATCTACCTCCATGTGTGGCATATCCCCTCTCGTGTAGTGACGTTATCAGCCACTCTCTGCTTTGACAAACCATCTGGGCATAGGACTCTAATCGTGTGATATTATCCATCGCCCAGATAGCAATATCTATCGTCAAACTATTCACCTCATGGGCAAAGCGTTTGGATTCCAGATAGCGTATTAGCACAGGATTGGCAATCAAATAGCCCAAGCGAATAGCGGGCAATCCCAGACCCTTGGAGAATGTTCTGGCTACAATCAAATTCTCATACTGGTCAACCAGACCCATCACTGTAGGTGCACCAAACATATAATATGCCTCGTCGATAAAGACCAGCACATCATGCTGCTGTGCCTTTTGGATAATCTGCTCTAGGGCATCTGACTCAAACACATGCTCTATAGGTACATGTGGATTGGGCAAAAAAAGTATCTCTATCGTATCATCAATCTGATCCAAGAGCCCATCCAGCTCCAAGGCTAGCGTCTGAGGATGAGACTGGAGTGTCACCATCTGCGTCTCATACGCCTGGCTATAAGCATCATACATCCCATAAGTAGGCGTGGGTACCAAGATACGTGAACCTGGCTTCGTACACATCTCAAAGACACTCTTGATTCCCCCATCTATCCCCGATGTAATCAGAAGCTTTTCTCTCTCTAGTTGATGAAATTGGCTCAATCTCGTATAGAGTTTCTCTACATCTGGGTAGCGGTTGAGACTCTGCAGAGAGAGGTGTGCTTTGATCTCTTGCTCTATCTGTGGATCATAAAAATCGATGCGGGCATTGCGGTGCATCTCTAGCATCTCTCGTTCTTGGGTCGGAACTCTGATCCTCTCTACGGCTTTAGATCGAAAATATTTGGGTGTTTTCAATAGCCTACTCCCACGCTTCAAACTGTACCCCGCCCTGTAGTGTGCCATTGGTATTGCAGCCACTACATGGAGAGAGAATGCGTTTGCCTTTTTTGAGCATTGCTCGGTATTTGTCAAAGTTTTTAGATTTCCAGACATCTAGCATACTGTCGAGTGCGATATTGCCCATCTTGACCTTTTTATTCCAGTCGTGTACGCAGAGCATTACATCGCCATTCCAATCCAGCATCATCGAATAAAATGGATAATGGCAAGGCTGATAGAGATCCACCTCAGGCTGATATCCACCTGTAGCTACCCCGCCACGGTTGGTCAGTCTCACACCATAATCCTCAGCGATCGTATACCATCTGTCTCGCAGTGTATACTGCTCTGATGAGACTCCTGCTTGTGCAAAGATATCTTGAAAATACTCTATCTGGTGTGGGCCATCATACATACTGACTACCAGCATATCCAAGCCACTCCCAAACATCTCTCTAGCGAGCTCGACGGTGATTTTGTCTCCATTGGTGACCATCTCTAGGTGGATATTATTCCCCAAGATACGAATCATCTCAACCAGCTCAGGGTGCAACATCGGCTCACCATATCCTGAGAGCACTACTGCGCCCTGATAATTCAGTGCGATGAGTTCATCATTGATCTTTTGGCAGAGCTTCAGAGGTATATGGAGATTTTGGTTGGGGTAACTGGCACCATCTCCACGAGGACAAAAATCACACTTGCGGTTACAGAGCTCTGTAGGGTTGATATCCAACCAAGTGAAGAGCGGTATCCCATCAACCATCTGTAGGTGGTTGATATAGGCATCTTTGCG
>CAZEIN010000079.1:0-4702 GCA_964512425.1 uncultured Sulfurovum sp. | reverse complement strand
TAGTGTATTTTTAATCATTTTCATTGTTTTGCTTCCTTAGGTTTAATATAGGTGTGATAGTATAGCCCTCCAAGTTAAATATATTATTAATCGAAAAGAGTTATCTATGCCTAAAGTTAAAAAAGCTACCCAAAAAGAGATCCAAGAGATCAAAGCGCTCTTTCTCGAACAGTATCCAGATTCTATCACAGAACTCAACTACCGTAACCTCTATGAGCTGCTCATCTCTGTTTTGCTCTCTGCACAATGCACGGACAAACGGGTAAACCTCATCACACCCGCTCTATTTGAAGCCTACCCCACCCCCATCACGCTAGCCAATGCCAACCTAGACGATGTCAAGGAGCATATCAAAACGTGCTCATTTTTTAACAACAAAGCCAAAAACCTCATCAAAATGGCACAGAGTGTTATCGAAAATTATGATGGAGAGATACCCCTAGAACAAAAAGAGCTCATCAAACTCGCAGGAGTAGGCCAAAAAACTGCCAACGTCATCATGATCGAATACACAGGAGCCAATCTCATGGCAGTCGATACCCATGTCTACCGTGTCGCACACCGCCTAGGACTCAGCGATACACCCACCGCTACCAAATGCGAAGAGGAGCTCAGTCGCAAATTCAAAACCGATCTCCACCGCCTCCATCAAGCGATGGTACTATTTGGGAGATACAAGTGCAAAGCCCTCAAGCCAGAGTGCGAGGCGTGTTTCATGGAGCATCTATGCAAAAGCAAAGAGAAGTTCAAGGCCAGAGGCTAAGCAAAGACTTATTAGAAGCGCTATTTTACCATCCTTATACCAAGAGGGTATTCATAGAAGAGCATTTGAGCGTATCACGACCCACGGCTACTAACTATCTGAAAGAGCTTGAAAGCATGGGAATATTGAGCAGCAAGAAGATAGGCAAAGAGATTTTTTATGTGCATAACAGACTATATCAATTATTTAAAGACATGTAAAGAAAATGGCAAAATCTTTACATGTTATTTTTATGTGTAAAGAAAATGGCAAAATCTTTACATGTTAAAAAAACGCTAAAATGGCGACATATCTCAACTGATATGTATACCTAAAATCTAAAACCCTACCTCATCCAACTCTTTAAATTTAAATGCTTCGAGAATCTCTTCGACCGTCTCTTCTGTGCGAACGGAAAGCACCATGATGTTCTCTTCCATAAAGGGCATATAGTTTTCAAAATTGCTTTTGAGTACCACAAAATCGATCCAATCCTCTCCTGTCTGTGTGCGGTCTGCAAAAAACCTCACGGACTTGACAATGCCCTCATCAAAATCTGCCAAAGCCCACTGCTGGACATTGGCTAGCATAGAGATCTTGGCATTTTTTTCATCTCTGCTATCTACAGGGATGAGGATTAGCATATATTGCCACCCGAGAGCTTCTTTTTGCTGAGTTTGAGAGATTGGTTACTCATGGTACCTATGCCTTTTTTGAGTACCTTTTTGGCTACTGTTTGAGCCTCTTTGAGAGAGTGCATTTTGCAAGTGCCACACTGATAGATGTTGAGCTCTGGGATATCAGACTCGGATGTGACTTTGAGGATATCTTGCATAGCATTTTTCCATGCTTTGGCTACCTTGGTTTTGCTTGGTGTACCGAGCAAAGACATATAAAACCCTGTACGACACCCCATAGGAGAGAGATCTATGATTTCTACTTTTTTGCCATTGAGATACGTTCGCATAAAACCAGCAAACAGATGCTCTAGTGTATGGATGGCCTTTTCACTGAGGATGGCTTTGTTTGGGCGTGTGAATCGGAGGTCAAAGACGGTGATAGGATCCCCAGAAGGGCTACTCATCTTCTTGGCAACTCTGACAGCAGGTGCTATCATCTTGGTATGGTCAACAGTAAAACTATCTAGTAGTGGCATAATCTATCCTTTTTGGAAGTATTATACCACTAAGTTTGTTTATCTATTTGTTGATAATCTCTTTTTCGTGCTTCTGTCTATCAAATTTCTTGCCTAGGTATTCGCAGATCGAAATCGTGTCTTTTTCTGCAATAGCCAGCGAGGTACTCGCACCTGGACTTGGCGTCATGTTAAAGATGGCACCATCTTTGATCAATTTTGCCTCTCCCATCATCAGCTTGTGATTGGTTTTATCGATAATTTGCGGACGCATACCGCCATACCCATCAGCTGTGGTTAAATCTCGTTTTCGCAAAGTAGGTATGATCTTGCGTGCATCTTTGACAAAAACACCCTTGCCAATAAATGGCATCTCATCCAAGAAGTTGGTAAAGATATACTTTCGGATCACCTTATCACGCAGTAACTCATAGTAGACCTCCAGGGTATCCCTACCTATATCCATCGCTTCGAGTAGATCCATGATATGTGCTTGTCGGTATCGCTCTAGCTTGGGTAGGGCGAATGCCGTAGGTCCAAAACGTGTGTTCCAGCCAGCCGTAATATCTGGATCAGCATGTACTGCAGCAAAAGGCAGCTTGGGGTTTTGCATGGTATAGACTTTGGAGTCGAGTAGTTTCTCTTTGGTAAAAAAGAAGCTTCCTCCGATAGGTAGCACTGCCCAGTCTTTGCCATATCCCATATGCTGTGCAAAGAGGAGGGAGTAGGCACCGGCATTGGCGACTACTGTTTTGGCATGAAATGAGCTGTTTTTGGTCACTATCTCAAAATACTCTCCAGCATCCTTGATGGTCACCACCTCTTCGTTGTAGTGCATCTGGATATTTTTGTCTTCATCCAATGCCATCTCGATAAAGCTCTCACTGAGTTTTTTGAAATCGACAGTAGTGATCTCTCCCTCGACGCCCAGAGCCATGACATTTTCTTCTCTGCCTTCGGTGATTTTGGGCTCTTTTTCTGCCAGTGCGTCTTTGTCCATTTTGATAAAATAAGGATAGAGTTCAGAAAACTCATGATAGCGTTCATTGAGTCTGGCAATCTCCTCGTCGCCCACTGCCAGAATCATTTTGTCTCTACGAAAACCAATATTCTCTTCAAATCCAAAGTGACTGATATAGTTTGCAACCATGGCCGCATTGTGCTTGACTGCCTTGGCTTTATCGAGCGTATAATTGGTCTCTATATCTCCGATATGTAGTGTTTGAGAGTTTGCTTTTGGTCCAGAGTTCAACTGTGCTGGCTCATCATATTTCTCAAATAGAATAATATTTTTAATGTCTGTATAGCGTGCTAGTGTAAACAATAGCGCACTACCTGCCACACCTGAACCTATAATAGCCGTATCAAACAACTTATTGATAATCATCGTTCTTTCTCCTTTCTATGCAGAGTTTGTCTCGCAAACCCTTATATAAAACTATAGTATAGTTTTGATAAAAGCCAATAGCAATTTTTATGCTACTTTCATCAAATTTTAAGGATAGAATTATAAGATATATTGATACTAGTAATCTCTTATACTTATCAATATAATTTTAAAATTATTCTTTATAAGCACACTAATAACTTGCTGAAATGCTAGAAGATACATAGAATGCCGTACTAACCATAGCTCATTCAAATTCTATACATTTTGCAGATGCTTGCGAGGATGTTCTTTGGGTGTATAATCCCAAACTATGCAATAGAATTACCAATCTCCCACAGATCATTGGCTCATGGGCATTCTCTCCTACGAAGAATAGATGTTGTCTTATAACAAAATAGTTTTAAAACAGTCTATATTTCACGAAAACATAACCAATAGGGTGCTATACTTTCCTATACCAGATATTTTATTCCAATAAATAGATGTCTGGCACTTCTTACTTCAAAGGTTTCACTATGTTTTCTCGTTTTAAACTCAAGGAGCACGGTACTGATGTCAAAACCGAGTTTCTCGCTGGCTTTACCACATTTTTGACGATGATGTATATCGTTCCTGTCAATGGCTTTATCCTCGCAGATGCGGGTCTTCCGATGGGTGCTGTAGTCACTGCTACAGCATTGATTACCATCCTAGCTACATTCTTTAGTGGTGTCTGGGGCAATACACCCATCGCCATGAGTGTGGGTATGGGACTCAACGCTTACTTTGCCTATGGTCTAGTACTGGGGATGAAGATTCCTTGGCAAACTGCTTTGGGAATCGTCTTTATCTCTGGTATCATTTTCGTAGTACTCTCTTTTACTAAATTTAGAGTTTGGATTATGACTTCTATTCCTATGGATTTACGTCGTGCCATCTCCGCAGGTATCGGTGCCTTTATCGCCTTTATCGGATTCAAAGAGATGCATATGATTGTTGCCAACAAAGCCACATTTGTCACGCTGGGTCACTTCTCTGATCCACACGTCATGCTGGGTGCCTTTGGTCTACTCATGACACTGATTCTCTATGCTTACAAAATTAGAGGCTCGTTTATTTTAGCAGTTGCTATCACCTCTATTGTAGGATGGATTTTTGTACCAGATCTCAAAATGCCTACAGCATTTCTCAGTATGCCAGAGTCTATTGCTCCTATCGCGATGCAGTTAGATATTGGTTCTGCGTTGACACTCTCTCTGCTTCCTGTGATTATTACATTTCTCATCACAGACATGTTTGATACACTCGGTACACTCACAGCAGTGGGTGCTAGAGCAGATCTCTTTCAAGATGGCACCAGCGAAGACAAGGCTTTAGAGAAAACACTTGAAGCAGATGCGATTGCAACAGTAGGAGGATCTTTGCTAGGCGTCTCTACCACCACCTCATTTATCGA
>CAZEIN010000078.1:0-2281 GCA_964512425.1 uncultured Sulfurovum sp. | reverse complement strand
GGGCTTGGCAGGGCAGTGTATGGCGAATTGGCATGGGTATGATTTTGACATACAAGGTGCGACCATGTCGCACGCTCTTCTGTGTGATGCATGGTGCCTTTAGTTTAAATTCGGGCTAATTTTAATGATAGCCCCTACTATCCTTATCCCAAATCTCGAAATAGGATTCTTTGAATGTGTGCCATGCTCGTATTCAAGGGGTTTGTGTAAAATTTGAGTCGCACCCGTAGGTTCGGTGATGGCGTACAATCATGAATTTCTATTTCGGGATTGGGGAAGTACCCCTGCAAACTTCTATAAACCATTTTTCGCTATACTCCTCCTACTAAAATACAAACTGATACATCACTATCACAAGGAACCCTATGAACTTCCAACTCACCCATGCCAAGCTCTCTGAAATCAAAGCTGATTTAGAAATCGTTGTCATCATCAAAAAAAACCTCAAACATGCCTTTGTCCAAGACAAAAAACTCCTCAAAAAAGCAGAGTTTACAGGAGCTCAAGACAGCCTCTGTCTGCTCGTGGAAAAAAATCGCCTCTATGTGGGTGCAAACTCTCTCAAGGGTATCGATATCCGTCCTGCTATCGCTACAGCGTTACGTAGCCTCATCGGGAAAAAAGCCTATAAAACCATCAAGATTGCTACCTATCTCAGCCATCCACGATGTACCGCTACACTCAGGGCGATGGTAGAGGGGATGGTATTAGGAGCCTATAGCTTTACGCGTTACAAGAGCGAAAAATCTAAATCTGCCATCCAAGAGATTACAATCTCTATGGAGGGTTATGGCACCTACGAAGTGAGCTTGGAGAGCTGTTCACGTGCGGTACACAATGGAGAAATCGCAGGAGACTCAACCAACCTCACACGCGACATCGTCAATACCACACCAGAGGATTGCTACCCTGAAACACTCGCTAACATCGCCAAGAAGCTTGCCAAAAATAGCACCCTAGAGTGTGACATCCTCACCCCTAAAGCATTGAAAAAAGAGAAGATGCATGCCCTACTCTCCGTAGCACGCGCCAGTCGACACAAGCCTAGAGTCATCCACCTCGCACACAAGCCCAAAAACCCTAAAGCCATCGTCTCAATCGTGGGCAAAGGGCTCACCTATGACAGTGGTGGACTCAGTCTCAAGCCTAGCGACTTCATGGTCACGATGAAATCTGACAAGAGCGGAGGATCCGCCGTACTAGGACTCATGAAAGCTGTTGCTGAGATGAATATCCCTATCGAAGTGCATGGCTTTGTCGGTGCAGTGGAGAACATGATAGGGGGTGATGCCTACAAGCCAGACGATGTACTCACAGCCAAAAATGGCAAGCGTATCGAAGTACGCAACACCGATGCAGAGGGGCGTTTGGTACTAGCGGACGTGCTTTGCTATGCACAGCAGGAGGTACAAGCAGATTATCTGTTTGATATGGCAACTCTCACTGGTGCTTGCGTGGTCGGTGTAGGGCAGTATACCTCTGGGGTCATGGGAAACAATGACAAAGTGATAGAGAAAGTACTCGAATCTGCCTTCAACGCTGGAGAACTGGCGACCAAGCTGGACTTTAACCGCTACCTCGCTAAATCTCTCAAGAGTGAGATTGCTGATATTTGCAACATCTCCAACACACGCTACGGCGGAGCAATCACCGCAGGTCAGTTCCTCTCTGAGTTTATTGATGAACATCATAAAAACCGCTGGGCACACATCGATATCGCTGGTCCTGCCTTTGTCGAAGCTGCCTGGGGAGAGAATCCCCATGGTGCCAGTGGAGCTGGGGTACGTATGATGCTCAGACTGATAGAGAAACTCTCACGCTCTGAGGCTAAAAAAGGTGTACATGGGAATACAAAGTAGCTATGTCACTCGCTACTCTCGGGCTCTCTCCTGAACTCTTAAGAGCCACCAAAGAAAAAGGCTATAGCTCTGCTACAGAGATCCAAAAAGAACTCATTCCAGCTATACTCACAGGACGAGATATCCTCGCAGGAGCACAGACAGGCAGTGGCAAGACAGCAGGCTATGCCCTACCACTCCTCCAGGAGCTTTCTAGAGAGCATCAAGAGGAAAAACATATACCCAAGGCTCTTATTCTTGCACCCACCAGAGAACTCGCCAAGCAAATCTATCAGAGTTTTCTCTCCTACGGGAAATACCTTCCACTCAAAACCATCGTACTCTACGGAGGTGCCAACATTACTGCCCAGGTCAATAGGCTAAACGCGGGTATAGACATTGTCATCGCTACAAGTGGACGACTATTAGAACATCTAAATCGT
>CAZEIN010000077.1:0-2723 GCA_964512425.1 uncultured Sulfurovum sp. | reverse complement strand
ACGCTAGCTTCCCTCCAGGAAGCTTTTCGAAGCCATTGTTTTTTGCAGCGAAACCGCTGCTTTTAACAATGATGCCTGCAGAGACAGCTTCGTCGTAGGCGTAGGTCACCCCCTCGAAAGAGGTTGCAACCTCTCTGAGGTGGTGCCCATTAATCAATGGCGTCTCAAGGGCTTGTCGCCCTAATTTGACACCTCCTTTGTTTATGTTGGCTACAGTTACAAGGGCCAAGCCCTTGCCGTTTTTGCCCGCAAGAGCCGTTTTGGCTACCTTTTCGCCACCCCAAAGGGGTGTGTTGGCCGCCACGCCAACAGTAACTGTTGTAGATGCAACTGCCACTGTTGCTGCTGAAGCAACAGTTACCACTGTCGCAGATGCGACAGTTGCTTCGTCTATTTCTTTTATCAGAGTATACTCTGATAATATTGTTGCAGCAGCTGCTGCTGTTAATGTTGTTGTTGCAGCCATTATAGCTGCTGCTATTATTAATAATAATTTCATATCCATGCTCCTCCCAGAGCAAAAGAGCCCAAGACACAAAAGTGCCTGAGGTTCTTCACCTTGTGTATCCTAATGATTTATACTACTTGGATACTCGGTGCGACAGTATGAGGTACTGTCAACCGCGTTTTTTAGACACCACAGGCGATATCCATAGAGGACAAAGCGTAGTGGCAGAAACGTAACTGCTGTTTGAAGCGAATGCTTCTTGGCTGTATGTGAATCGTTCACAATATACAGCACACGGGAGGTTTTGATTCATGCAATGCCTATAGTCTTAGTAGACTATTTTTAGTAGCGATGCCAAAGTCATGAAAATAATGATTGGATAGCCGTGTCTCTCCAAAGAGAGTCATGTAACCACGGGCTAGGAAATCCTAGCAAAACACATCGCAGAAGCTGCAATGGTAAAATCAATATACGACAGTATATCAAAAAACAGCTAGGAATTGCAAGAGATATAGCTATCTCTTGTGACTGTGGATTCCGTGTCGAGCACGGAATGACGGTGTAGTGTCTTTTGTCTGCGAAGGTTTCCGTACTATTATCTTGCAGTGGCATACGCACTACTTGCTAAACGTCCGCATAATTTCCACCAACGCATCCATCTGTGCCATGGCATCGCTCTCGTCTTTGGCTTCTCTGACCTCTTTGACTAGATGGCCTTTGGCGTAATGTTCTACGTAGGAGTTGATCATGCCATTTACGGCTCCTTTGATAGCAGTGAGCTGTCGGATGATCTCGTAGGGATCGTGGTGTTTGACATCACTCTCTAGGCGACCCTTGAGGGCATTGACCTGTCCTGCGATACGGTTGATACGATTGATCAGTTTTTTGTTTTCCATGTCACACTGATACATAAACTTCCTTTCATTCCCAATTTCTAATTCCTAATTCTAACATAGTACCCTATCAAACCAAACATCACTGCTGAGCTCAGATAATCTATCACTCCAAACTGCTCGACATGTGTAGAGATATCAACGACCGACAAGTCATCAAACCATCGGTCGTAGAGATATCCAAATAGAATACTCAGACTAGAGATGACGCCTAGATAAATCAGCAAGGATCGTTTGCCAAACATCTGGGCTACGACACCCATCGTCACAGAGTTGGTAGCAGGCCCTGCAGAGAGAAATACAAACGCCCCTCCCCCACTCATGCCAGAGAGCAGAAATGCCGCGGCAATAGGCAGTGAAGCAGTGGCACAAACATACATCGGTATAGCGATAATCAATACTGCGATATAGGTGAGAAACTGGTATTCAAATAGAGGTGCCAGTAGCTCTTTGGGTAGCAGCGTGCTAAATACTGCTCCTAATATAATACCAATAAACAGTGAGAAATAGATATCACCAAATAGCGTCACAAATGCATAGCGTATCACTCTACGCAAGCTAAACATCTGCTGGGTAGATGTGTCACTACTACAGCATTCGCTACTACAATTCTCCTCTGATGAGATACTTTTTGGTGGAGTCAATGAGGCATGAGAGGCTCCAGTTGCAGGGAGTGGTTGTATACCAAATCTGGGCTCTGTTTTGCTGGATTTTTTCTCATCAAAAATATTCTGCAATATCCCTGCAACGATAGCAATAAACACAGAAGTAAACACTCTATAGAGCGTAAACACCCAACCAAAAAAACTATACGTTGCCATGATTGAGTCAGCTCCCGTGATAGGCGTGGCGATCAAAAAGCTCTGCACTGCGCCCTTGTTGGCTCCCTCTTTTTGGAGAGATTTTGCCAGAGGTATCACCGAGCAAGAGCACACTGGCATAGGAATACCAAAAAGCGTAGCCTTGATCACTGAGCTGATTTTGCCTCTCCCCAGATGGCTAGAGATAAAATCTGATGGGATGAGCTCCTTGAGCAGACCCGCTATGAGTAGCCCCAACAAAATAAAAAAACTCATACTATTTGCCAGTATCAACACATTTTCAAAGAATTTTATCAAGAGTTCCATATAATCGTCCTTTTATACCCTAGTGGGGTATAGTATAATAGAACAGTTTAAATATGCCTGAATCAAGTAGATATGGGCAAAGAAAGTGTATACTTTTGACATCATGAAATCTATGCGATACTGTTTTTTACTACTGTTTGGCTCTCTGTGGCTCATGGCAAATCCTCTGCAACGTGCCATAGACGATGCCCCCATCGGTGCTACGATCAAACTCTCAGCAGGCATCTATAGAGGCAACCTCACCATCAACAAGCC
>CAZEIN010000076.1:0-2802 GCA_964512425.1 uncultured Sulfurovum sp. | reverse complement strand
TAAAAAACTCTACTCAAAAAAGCTCAAGAAATCCTGTGGATTCAATGGGGCAAAATTTGCTAAAAAACATACACAAGCACAATGGGAAAAAGCCAAAGGAAATATGGCAGCAGAGATTAAAAAACTCTGCCCTGCAGTCAAAGACAGTGCAGTAAAGTCCAAGTATCTCAAGCACTACTATGATTTTGCACACAAGTATGCCAGTGATTCAGGAAATGTACCAGCGTGCTAGTAACTACACTATACCCCTGAAACATGATTTTAGAGGTATAGTCTTTCTATATTATATATTTATTCACAATTTAGTCTCAAATTAAGAGAGGTAACTATTTTGGAGGAGTATAATTAAATAAAGAAATATAACTTATACTATTTATAAGACATTTTAAAGAAAATGTTTTATAAATAAGATAAACGTATTTTGTCTTATAAACAAGAAACAAGGAGAGAAGATGAAACGAGGTATAATGTTATCGCTCATTGCAGCGTTAGCAGTCACTGGGGGAGCAGAGGCAGCTACTAGAGCGCAATTGGCAAGGAAATTGGCAGCACTAGAAGCACAAATGGCAGAGCTCAAAGCGGACTTGGAAAGTACAAAAACTACGGTTTCTAAAGTAAAAGCCCATGATGCAGGGGATAATATCAAGTGGAGTGTTGATTTGCGTACTTCCATTGATAATATCAACTATGAGATGGCTGATGGCACAGAGCGTAGCAAAAGTGATCTCATGACTACCAGACTCTGGCTCAATATGGCGTATGCTCCAGATGAGAATAATATCTTCAAAGGGCAACTTTCTTATAACAAGGCATTTGGTGCAGATATGGGGAATATGAGAGGTTTTACTATGGATCGTTTTGATTGGGTAACCAATGAGTCAGTCAGTAGTAATGAGCTTAAAGTGCGTCAAGCTTACTGGCTTTATATGAATGATACATTTTTGGGTGCAGAGATTCCTTGGACGATGAGTTTTGGACGTAGACCCTCTACCAATGGATTCTTGGCAAATCTCAGAGATGATGATGAAGCCCAATCGCCACTGGGGCATAATATCAATGTAGAATTTGATGGGGCAAGCTCACGATATGATCTGGAAAATGTAACAGGTATCTCTGGAATGTCCTTTAAAATCTGTGCAGGACAAGGCTCTACCAATGCCAAGCCAAGATTTAATAATACAGGTACAGACTATGATGCAGATAAGAGTTTGTTGGATGACAGCAAATTACTTGGCTTTATTTTTGTACCCTATGATGATGGACAGTTCAAGCTCAAAACGACTGCATTTAGAGCATGGAATATGCCAGGCTATAGTGAGGCTGAAATGGGGCATGCGATGATGGATCCAACCTATAGCCCGAATATGAGTGTTCGTGGTAATATGGATGGAGCAGCAGTTTCGTTGATGATTGATGGGCTTACTGAGGATGGGATATTTGAAGATACAAAGGTATTTGGATCTTTTGCTTGGAGCAAAACAAGACCAGATTCTGGTTCAACAATGCTAGGCTCATCCAAAGATGAATCTGGTACTTCTTATTGGGTAGGCATACAGCAGCCTATATTTGATGGTAAAGGCAAGCTAGGTTTAGAGTATAATCATGGTAGTGAATATTGGAGACCTTTCACGTATGGTGAAGACACTATGATTGGCTCCAAACTGGCAGCCCGTGGTGATGCAATAGAAGCATATTTCACGTATCAAATGAGTGAAGCTTTGAGTTTCCAACTTCGTTATACAGCAATAGACTATGAGTATACGGGAAGCAATGGGTTCTTTGGTGCGAGTGGTACACCAGCAAAAATTTCCGATATCAAAGCTGGTGCAGCGGGGGGTGATCCCATGGCAACAGCTATGTCACACATGATTGTAGACAAAGCCCAAGATATTAGAGCCTATGTAAGATATAGATTCTAGCCTGACAATAAAAAACTGAAGCCTTCTTGGGCTTCAGGCGATAAAAACTGCAATCTCGCCATATCCCAATCCATACTATTCAGTATCCTTATGATAAAAATAAATTCAGATTATGTATATTTCTTTGTATGCTACTATGTTGCTACTTCTTATGATTAAAATAAGCAATTTATATGTTAATGTGACTTTGGTCAAGGTATTATAAGCTTTAGTTCAATAGACTATAATGCGTACTAATAATATAGCGATTTAATTCAGTACTTTATTAGTCAATCTTAACAAGGAGGTAATGTAGATGGAAGTAGAAGTTTCCAGACGAAAGTTCCTACAAGGTACTGCTGCGATGTCAATCGTAGGTGGTGCAGTAGGGGCCAGTAGTCTACTCTCTGCAGGACATGGTGGTGGTGAGCATAAAGCAGCTGCTGGCATGCCTGCAACCATCACGACAAAGACAGGAACAGGCAAAGCCGTTGAAGTGCCTACGCTGTGCGAAATCTGTGTCAACAAATGTGCAGCGATTGCTAGAGTTGAGGATGGGATAGTCACTAAGCTCAATCCCAATCCACTGTTCCCCAAATCAAAAAATATGCTCTGTGCCAGAGGGAATGCCGGTATACAGGCACTGTATGATCCTGACAGACTCAAAAAACCACTCATTCGCGTAGGTAAAAAAGGCGAAGGCAAGTTCAAAGAGGTTTCATGGGAAGAGGCATACGAAGCGATTCTCAAAGGGACCAAGGAATTTAAAGGCCTAGAGCAAATCATGGACGAAGAGAAAAACAACCGCTCCGCAGTAGGGTACTGTGCAGGTGAGGGTATGGCAGAGCACACTTTCCAAAACTGGATGAAGTGCAAGTTTGGCTCGCTCAACTTTGTTAACCAT
>CAZEIN010000075.1:0-4860 GCA_964512425.1 uncultured Sulfurovum sp. | reverse complement strand
AGGGCAATGTGATTACGATCGGTGATACCACGCACGGGAAACCTGTCGGCATGAGTAGAAAAGTATTTGGAAGCAAAGGAGAAAACTACTACTTTTTAATCAACTTTCTCGTCAAAAATAATAACGGTGAGACGAGCTCTTTTGATGGTATTTCGCCTACTTGTCAAGCCGCAGATGACGTAACGCATGAGATGGGAGATCCTACAGAAAGCATGTTTGCTACAGCACTCCACTACGCAGAACACAATCAATGCCCTGCCACAGCACAACAAAAGATGAAGAAAACCCTTATGGGAGAATCCAGTATCGCTGATACACCCCTCAAGCTACAAGGCGTATGGACTACTCCATCTCTCGCTCACGATTAGCAAAGTAGTTGCTGATTCCCTCAGCGATCCCTTTGGCGATCCCCTCTTGATACGTAGTGCTGAAGAGACGCTTTCGCTCTTTGGGATGCGTGATATAGCCTGTTTCTACCAATACTGCTGGCATTTGTGCACCCACCAGTACCCAAAAAGGCGCAGGTCTCACGCCATTGTCTTTGACACTTCTAAATTTGCTTCGTAGATTTTTCAACATGCCTTTTTGAACATCAATGGCCATCTTATTGGACATAACGATTTTGGGTCCTGTCATGAGATTGAGTAGCACATTTTTAGAGACTCGATCTTTGGCTTGTAGTACAACACTATTTTCTCTCGCAGCAACACGTTTGGATCTGGCAGATCTAGAGACTTGGAGAAAATAGGTTTCGATTCCCTCTGCAGTACGCTTTCTCGCACCAGCAACAGCATTGGCGTGAATAGACACAAAGGCATCTGCATGTTTGCGATTGGCATAGCGTGTACGTACACCTAACTTGACGAAACGGTTGCTATTGCGTGTCATGTAGACCCGAAAACCTAGACGTTTTAGATGAGAGCGTACCCTCTTGGCAATCTGCAAGACGGCTGTTTTTTCCATATATTGACGGCTACCGCCCAGTGCTCCACTGTCTCTGCCTCCATGTCCAGGATCTACCACAATGGTATAGCGTTTTTTGGGTCGCTTGACATAAGATTTACTAAGTTTAGGGCTTTTTCTATGCTGTATTTTTTTTGGGTGTGTCTTTATTTTAGCAATTTGTTTTTTACCAGAAGTGCCTATGGAATCAAAAAGATCCATAAGTGTTGTAGATTTTTTTCTCTTCGATTTTTTCTTATCTCTTGGCTCGCCTTTGGGTAGTGAAATGGTATACGTATGCGTGGAACTACGCCTATGTGCGATGGCAAAAGGCTCCCTTGTCTCTATCACCAAGCGCACTGTGCTAGAATTGAATTGTGAGATACGAAAGGAGGTCACTGAGCTACAGGTTAGCTTTTTGGCAAGTGAGCGTTTTCTAATAATGGTCTTTGGAAAATCAAACACATACCGAACAGAGTGCTTTTGTTTGAGCACCAGTGTCCGTGCCTCTTGACTCTCACTAGATTGATTAAACGTTAGCACCAATTGCTCTTTTACTATTTGGGCATCTGTTAATGTATTGAGAGCAAAGAGATCTGTTGCAAACAGAGACAAAAGCAAAAAGAGAAAAAACCGTCGCATCAAGTTAGGCTTCACCCACCATCAACTTATCCATCAACGCTTTGACCGTGATAATTTCATCCAGTTTGTAGCCGTTGGCTCCTGTAAAAAAAAGTCCAGAATCCACCAAACCATCATACGCATCACTGAGTCTATCTGCGATACAGTAGCCTACCTCCCTAGCTTCTATGCCTCGCTGACAAGGAGCAACACAATTGGATACACAAGCAATCTTGGGTGCCGTTTTTTCTTCGATCATGGTCTGGAGATTGGTTTTGACACCACGTGCTGGATAGCCTACAGGGGATTTGAGGAGCTTGATATCCTCCTCTTTTGCACCCAGTATTACCTGCTTGAAATTCTCATGTGCATCACACTCTACTGTACCGATAAACCGTGTACCCATCTGTACTGCAGAGGCTCCTAGCTCCATCATGCGGACAATATCTGCATGGTCCCAAATACCGCCTGCTGCGATGACGGGGATATCACCCCAGTTCTTTGCCTCTTCCACCACAGGGGGCAGAATCGCTTCGAGTTGATTCTCGGGGACAAAACAGTCATCATATTTGAATCCTTGATGTCCACCACTGAGTGGTCCCTCTACTACTACAGCATCGGGGAGTCTGTTGTGGGTCTTTTTCCATCGGCGACAGAGAATTCTCAATGCTTTGGCAGTGGAGACGATAGGAACCAGTGCCACATCAGGATAGGCTTTGGTAGCTTCTGGCATGGTTAGAGGCAACCCTGCTCCCGTGATAATCATATCCGCACCTGCTTCACAGGCATCTTTGACAATCTGATCATAGTCTACAGAAGCATAGAGTACATTACATGCCAACGGCGCATCTCCACAGACTTTTCTAGCATTTTCAAAGATAGCCTTGAGGGCTTTGGCGGAGTAGAAGTTGTTTGCTTCCGAGGGTCTGTTGTCCTTGAGCACTTTATCCGCATATTTACGGTTCTCATAATTACCCGTTCCCACAGAACTGACTACACCCAATCCGCCCTCTTTGCTTACACTGCCTGCCAACTGATCCCAGCTGATACCTACACCCATGCCACCCTGCACTATCGGCTTGGCTATTTCATATTTTCCTATTTTGAACGGTTTTAGCTCCATACTATCCTACCTGTACCTTTGCAAATTTTCGTTTTCCTACTTGGAGAATATACGCTCCAGATTTGAGATTGAGTTTATTGTCTGCTATCTTCTCTTGGTCGATACGTACTGCACCCGCAGCGATATCTCTACGTGCCTGAGAGGTGGAAGGCTCAATCCCCACATCAACCAGTGCCTTACAGATCCAAACTCCCTCTTCGAGTGCAAACTCTGGGATATCCTTTGGAATCAAATTGGCCTTGAACACATTGTCAAATGCTTTTTTGGCTGATAGAGCAGCCTCTTCGTCATAAAATCTAGCAGTGATCTCATGTGCGAGCATCTCTTTGGCTTTTTTGGGATGTAGTGTCCCGCTTTCGACATCTACTGCTATCTGGGCGATATCCTCTAGACTTCTGGTGCTGAGCAGCTCATAGTAACGCCACATCAATTCATCAGAGACGGAGAGGACTTTGGCAAAGATATCATTGGGAGCATCCACTACACCGATATAGTTGCCTAGGCTTTTGCTCATCTTCTGTCCACCATCAAGCCCTTCGAGGATTGGCATCATGAGCACGGCCTGCTCTTTGCCTGTACCATAGGCTCTCTGGAGATGTCGCCCCATAAGGAGGTTGAATTTTTGATCTGTGCCACCAATCTCGATATCACACTCCATCGCCACAGAGTCATATCCCTGCAGCAGTGGATAGATGAACTCAGAGATAGAGATACTCTGTCCACTCTTGTAGCGTTTCTCAAAATCATCACGCTCTAACATGCGTGCCACATTGAAGGTCGTTGTCAGTGCAACCATCCCTGAAGCACCCAACGCATCCAACCATTTGGAGTTGAACATCACCTCTGTTTTACGCTCATCGAGGATTTTAAATACTTGGTCTTGGTAGGTCTGTGCATTGGCTAGAATCGTCTCACGATCGAGCACTTTACGTGTTTCGCTTTTGCCTGTAGGATCGCCAATCATTGCGGTAAAATCACCGATCAGGAACTGCACTATCCCACCGTGGTCTTGAAATGTTCTCAGCTTTTGGAACAGTACCGTATGTCCTAGGTGGAGGTCTGCTCCTGTGGGATCGAACCCTGCCTTGACGGTATAGGTGCTACCATCTTCATAGTATTTGGCTACCAGTTTCTCGATACGTTCATTGTCTATGATCTCGGCAGTTCCTCTATGGATCTCTGCCATTGCTCTCTCAAAGCTCATGCTTTCTCACTCCTCTTTAATGGTTATACGCATCATCCAATGAGACGATATCAACCAGTTTGAATTTTTTAGATACCTCTCGCTCTATATCTGGTTTGGTCGCTACTTCAGACTCCACCTCTATATTGCAATACTCTGCACTCTCACTATTGCTAATGCCAAATTCAATGCTTATGACATTAAGTTTCATGGATGAGAGTTTCATCAAGAGCTTTGCCAATTCACCTTTTTGGTTAGGCAAACTTACAATCAGTCTATATTGAGACATCTTAGTACTATTCCACTGCACGAAAAGCATCGAATCGCCTGCCATGATCTTACTATAGGCGTTCATGCAGAGCTTATGATGAATAATAGCCTTGTTATCCTTATAGAATGCCACGATATCATCCCCTACTTTGGGATGGCAGCAGTGATCAAACTCAATTGCCTCTATCTGCCTATTACTAAAAAAGATAAAGTGCTCTACCTCTTTAGGCTGTGGTTTTTTGTACCCTTTTTTGAGGATCTCCCAGAAACGCACCTCTTTGATGTTTTGAGACGTAGAAAATTTATATATCTTATCTTTGAATGCATCCAGCTGTATCGCTGCTTTTGCTATGGCTGTATCGCTATGTTGCTTCTCTAGGACTGACTTGACAAACAGAGGCTTACGGCCAAACAGTGTAGCCAAGATAGCATATGTGCTATACTCATCCACTTCACGGAGTCTTTTTCTACACTGGTGACGAATACCACTCTTGGCTTTTGAGGTTTTCACTGTGCTCTCCCAAGAACAGTGCATACGGGGGTTTCCTGTTGTTATCACTTTGACAATGTCCCCATTTTTTAAAATTGTCAACAGTGAAGCTTTTTCTTTGTTTACCAATGCACCAGTGGCATTCTCACCAATCTCAGAGTGAATCGCATAAGCAAAGTCCAGTGCTACTGCATCTTTGGGCAAAGTAATATAATCGCCCTCTGGCGTAAA
>CAZEIN010000074.1:0-8297 GCA_964512425.1 uncultured Sulfurovum sp. | reverse complement strand
AACAACATGGCAAACCCCTTTGAACTCAAGATGATGCAATATTTCAAAGAAAACCCAAACCAAACACAAAAACTCTTGAAAGACAAAACATCCTATATCTATACTAAGCCTCTCTATATCCAGCCATCTTGCCTCCAATGTCATGGAAAAAGAGAAGAAACTATCCCCAGTATCAGAAACAACTATACCCGTGCCTTTGACTATAAACTTGGCGAAATGAGAGGTCTGCTCAGCATTGAGGTCAAAAAGCATGATTTCTTTGGTATCCTCTATGAGAACTTCATGCATACATTAGTCATGACAATCATACTCTATCTGGCACTACTACTGATTATCTACACACTCATACAAAAAATCCGATCTAAAGAAAGAGAATACACTCAAGAGTTGGAAGCTAAAATCGCACTCAAAACAGCCAAAATAGAGCAACAAAAAAAGACACTTTACTACCAAGCACATCATGATGGGCTCACCAGCCTCCCTAATCGTACCTATCTAAAAAAGCGTCTCGAAATTGGAATCAAAAGAGCACAGAGAGAACAAACCAAGCTGGCACTTTTCTTTATCGATTTAGATAGGTTCAAGCAGATCAATGACTCACTAGGGCATGATATCGGAGATAAAGTCCTCATGATTACCGCTGAGCGTCTCAAGGCAAAGATCCGTGAAAATGATACATTGGCACGTTTGGGTGGCGATGAGTTTGTCATCATTCAAGAACAGTACAAAACCCTAGAAGATGTATCTACCTTGGCAAAGAAGATTCTAGATGTGAGCACACAACCTATGCATCTCGATGGGCAAACGCTCTCCCTCTCCTGCAGCATTGGCATCAGCCTCTATCCCAAAGATGCCCCTACAGGAAAAGAGCTTTTAAAGTATGCAGATACTGCCATGTACAAAGCCAAAGAAGAGGGTCGTAATACCTATCAGTTCTATCATACAGAGATGACAGCTTCAGCATTTAAAAAGATTATGCTAAAATCTGATAAAAATAGCAAGACACCAAAAGGCAAAAAATGAAAAAAACATTTGGCAGCATACTATTGATAGGTATTGGACTCTATTTGCAACTTAGTATATTTGTAGGTGAGTTTCAAATCAATAAATACGAAGACATCCAAGCAGTCAAAGAGCAACAAGCTATCAAAAAAGGATGGGTTCCTGCGCTACTCCCAAGCTCTGCTTATGAAATCAAAGAGACCCATGATGATATAGAAAATGAAATCTTTGGCATGTTTAAGTACAAAGAAACAGATGAAGCAGCACTGCTGGCCAAGCTTACCCCATCATCAGAGCAAAACGCTACAATGCTCTGGGAGGGATTTCTCTTTCATATAGACGCAGAGAAAAATCTCGTCAAATACAGAAACAGACCCAAAACCGACCAACGGTAATATCCCAAGATGAAGCAAACTATCCTGCTATGGCTCTGTATGGTTGCACTTCTTGGTGCAGGCAATATCGATACCTTTGTCTCTGCAGCCAGAGTACAGGTGGGCAAAACGCTCACCTACGATCCTGAATATGTACGGTTGAAATTTCCCAATGGTGACATCCCTCTCTCCAAAGGAGTCTGTACCGATGTAGTCGTGCGTGCTCTGCGTGGACTGGATATCGATCTGCAAGAGCGCATCTATCATTACAAAAAATCTCACCCAAAGCTATTTGCGGGGCTCTACTATACAGACAAACTAGACCCCAACATAGACCACAGACGGGTCAAAAACATTCAGACATATCTGCACTCTAGAGGCTACCGAGTCAGAGGGGCATTCAAGCCTGGAGATATCGTTGTATGGAAACTTCCAGGCAGCAACCTCGACCATATCGGTATCTGCTCCAATCGACTCAATGCAGACGGAGAGCCTCTCATGATTCATAATGTTGGAGCAGGAGCCCAAGAAGAGGATGTGCTCAGACGCTACCATATCAAAGACCATTTTAGGATATTTGCCCCATGAAAAAACTACTGATGCTACTACTAGCTACACTGCTAGAAGCAGGTCAAGACTCTCTTTTGACTTCCTATCAGGCAGACTATACACTCAGCTACGAAAACATAGACCTCAAGGCAGGCGAGCAGATGGGACTGATGGGTATCGGCATGCACTTTGATATCAGCAGATACAGCTATGGCGGTGCGATGCTTTATGGGGCCGTAGATGGCAAACGAGGTGGGTTTTTCACTGTAGGTGCCGATGGCGGACTCAAGACCAATCTCAGCAAAAACCTACAGATGAGGAGCGGACTTTTCATCGGTGCTGGCGGAGGAGGATCAGCCCCCCAAGGTGGTGGTCTCATGCTCAGACCCTATACAGAACTACGCTGGCAGAGCCCTGATTTTTCAGTAGGTGCAGGCATCAGTCACATCTATTTCCCCAATGGAGAAATAGAGAGCACACAAGGCTACCTCTCACTACAGATTCCCACAGGAGGAGCCTACCTCAAAGGACATCCCGCCCTACTGCCCCAAGCAGACAACACCTCATCCCACAGTACAGGTCAAAACAGACTACAACTCTCCATGTTTGCCCAACACTACAAACCAGACAGCAGCAGTCGCAATACAGACGGTACCCCCACGCAACCATTTACGCTAGCAGGCATCAAGCTGGAAAAAGCACTCAACCATCAACTCTACAGCTACTTCCAAGCAGCAGGTGCAGGCGATGGGGAGAGTGATGGCTATATGGAGGTTTTTGGTGGACTGGGATATCGCTACCAGATAGCCGATCTCCCACTCTATCTCGGTGCGGAGGCAGCAGTTGGGGCTAGTGGTGGTGGCAGGGTCGATACTGAGGGGGGATTGGTGTACCGTGCTCAAGGCACACTACAGGCAGATTTAGGCAAGCATGTGAGTCTCACGGGATTTGCAGGGAGGATTGAGTCGCTTCATGGTAGCTTTGGAGCACAGAGCTATGGAGGTACACTGACCTATCGGAGTACCTTTTTTGATATACTGCCCAATGACCCAACGGTACAGACTGACACCTCAGCATGGAGAGTGCGCATGCTCAACAAATCCTATCTCAACGGCAAAGCACTTTTCAAAGATGATCGCGATGTATCACGGGTTGACCTACTCGGATTTGCCATAGATCGCTATCTGGGAGAGTATCTCTATCTCACAGGACAGACCTATTGGGCATACAGAGGTAGGGCTGGTGGTTATGCGGAGGGGATTTTTGGTCTAGGATATCAGAGTAGTCGCTATGGAGATTTTTCATGCTATGGTGAGATGCTCGCAGGTGTGGGCGGTGGCGGTGGCATCGACATAGGAGGTGGCTTGTGGGGCTCTATCGGTGGAGGCATCACCTATGCGATTGATGAGAGCTGGGAGTTTAGCCTCGGAGCAGACTATATGCGCAACAAAGCAGATAGCTTCTCTACAACCGACGTAACCTTTGGTATCAGTTACCGATTTTCTCTACTGGAGGAGCGATAGGTGAGGCTCGACAAATACCTCGTAGCACAGGGATATTTTGAGAGTCGCAATCGTGCACTCGCAGCGATCAAAGCAGGCGAAGTCACTATCGATGGCAAACAAGCCAAGGCATCACAAAAAGTCCTAGAGACCTCAGAGGTCACTATCAACAGCGGCAAGTTCTATGTCAGCAGAGCCGCTAAAAAGCTCGAACAGTTCCTAGAGCAGTATCCTCTGGCATGGTGTGATGCATTGGCTCTAGATATTGGATCGAGTACAGGAGGGTTTGCTCAGATTGTGTTGGAGCATGCCGTGGAGAGCCTCGATTGTGTTGATGTGGGTAGCGATCAGTTGCATCACTCTCTCAGAACAGACCCTAGACTCAGCCTACATGAACAAACCGACATCAGAGCATTTGAGAGTGCAACCAAGTTCACTCTCATTACCTGTGATGTATCATTCATCTCTATTTTGCAGATACTCAACGACATAGACAGACTCGCAGCAGAGGATGCCGATATTATCATCCTCTACAAGCCTCAGTTTGAGGTCGGTAGAGAGGTGAGACGAGACAGCCGAGGGGTTGTACAAAACACCCAGGAGGTCGAAGAGTGTCAGGAGACATTCATCACCAAAACCCAAGCACTAGGCTGGAAGCTACAACACCATGCCGCCTCGCAGCTGGCAGGCAAAGAGGGCAACCAGGAGTATCTATATGCCTTCAAATCTGCCTCTATGAAGCTAACACAATAATAATCCCCCCTCGTTTCATATCGGGAGAAACCGCAAAAGCACTTCGCATTCCGTGCTTGACACGGAATCCACGGTCTGCTTGGGTCTGATGGCTAGCAAAACCGTGGATCCTGAATCAAGTTCAGGATGACATATCGGTGCATTGTCGGGTTCTTTCACAGTCTCGGGAGATATGGAGCAAGAGAGGATTTACTACCCTGCCTGAACTGGTCTAAAATACAACAACAATCCAAACAAGGCTATCGCATCACCTAGCCAGATATAGCTGGCCTCTAGAAAATGCACCTGCTCATCAGGAGCAGCATAGAGGGCAATTAGCGAAAGTAATATACCAAACACTACAAAGAGTAGTACGCCTATTGTGATAAGTATGTTTTTCATTTTGCTTTTCCTTCGTCTGGTGATTTTAGCCAAACTATAATTCTCCAACCTAGAATAACCCCACCTATTGCGGTCATTATTATTCCAACATATAAGGCTTCTGATGCATCAAAGTGCAATTTTCCTGGCTTTTCAAACATAATAGGGAATAACAGCATATTTAAACCCAAAACCAACATTACAAATCCAAATTCAACTAATCTTTTCATTTTTTTTCTTTCATTGTAGTGGAATAGGAGATAGTCTCTCTGGATTATACGCTTCTCTTTCAAAGAAAGCATCCACATACTGCCTAGCATAGTATCCCACAAGCCCTGCCCCAGATGTAGGTATTGTATCTGCATAATACCCTGAAGTAAAATCTGTAGTTTGCCGAATACCTTCCACAAAACCTTTTGTTGCTCCAAACTCTACAGATGTAATACCAACTTTTAGCATTAGCTTCGCATGCAGCGGCGCATGATCTCGAACCTGCCTATAGCCTGCAGTCCGCCTTTTAGACCCTTAATAGCATCATTCTTAATTGTGCCGTCCCTTAACTTTCTCAGGAGTTTTTTAAATGACTCTTTCATGCTCATATGGTTAAACATAAACACAAACGCCGCACTCATCGCCCCATTGGCGAACTTCCCACCTCCGAGCACCGAAGCAGTACCACCTGCGATGGCTACGAGTATGGTCTTTGTAATTGTATCGACATTTTCTAAACCCTTGGCAAATCCGCCCAGCAAGGAACCAGCAAACCCACTCAAGAACCCACCCAGAGCCTTACCGCCCCTGACGGTAGCAATCACTGCACGACTCAGACCGTGTGCTAGAGCTCTATACATCGAAGCGGCAAACTCTGTACTCTTGGCATAGAGTGTCTGTAGAGCCTTGATACCATGCCCAATACCATAGGCCACCCCTGCACTGACCGCCCCCCAAAAGCCAGCCTTGAGCGCCATGCTAAAGGAGCCTGTTGACACCAGAGCAGACGCAAATCCCGACACGGCTCCTGTCACAATCATCGTAGCCATACTCATAGCACCCGTCGCCGTAGTTGCAAATATACCTCCCAGACCTGCCAATGCTCCTGGCAGTGTTGCCATAATCACAACACCCACCACAATACTCGCAATCGTCCGAATATTACTAAAGATCGCATTAAATATCGACCCAAGGAACGAGAAGAACCCGTGCCCTGTAGGATCAGGTGCCATGAGGGGGTTGTTCTCTATGTAGGAGTAGCGGTTGTAGCCCTGAGAGTGTTCTGGGTACTGAATGAGCGTATCAGCAGAGAGGAAGCGTCCTATGTCGCTGTCATAGAGTCTGGCATTCATATGGATGAGTCCACTGAACTCTGCGATATGTTCATGTCCTGTGAAGGCTCTGGTGGTATCTATGACGGTGTTGGCATAGCGGTTGTTGTGGATACCGTAGTGCATCGCTCTAATCTTGCCAAAAGGCGTATAGCTACGTCTCTCTATGATCTTGCCCGCATCATCTGTAATCGCAGTGATGGAGCCTAGGACATCAGTATGGAAGTAGTGGTTGTATTTTTTTCTAGGATCGTTAAATCCGATATTAAACTTCTCAGTATGTGCTCCTATGGTTTGTCCACCGATACTCAGATAGACGATCTGCTCAATGTTGCCATTGCCATCATCTCTCTCTTCATAGGCTTTACCGATATAGTAGGTGTCTGTATCATCAGTATGTTTTTTAAATCTCGCCCCGCCTACACCGTAGTAGAATCTCACCTCTTCGCTCTCTTTATTCTTCATGATGGTAGGCTTGTTGATGGGATTGTAGGTGATGGTGTCACCATTGCGGTAGGTCATATTGCCTACGGCATCGTAGCGATAGACTCTACTGCCTGCCTTGGCGACTGCATGAGGTTTGCTGCTACTGTAGCTATAGTAGCCGAGTCCTGTCTGATAGGTCATGTTGCCTACTTTGTCATATTCGTAGTTAATATTTTCTGACAATACGGGACAGGCGTTGTATATGTACCATTAAACACCCATTTTAGGATACTTTAATCTTGGGAGCAGGTATTCAATCTTAAATTTTAAACCAAAGAGGCAATTTTTAGGGTACTCACCCCCATAAATCAAGAGTAAGAATATGGCACGCAAACCCAGGATAGACCTTGATGGCTTTTACCATATCATCGACAGAAGTGTAGCGCGTTCTAATACCAAATCCAATAATATACCCCAAAGAACATCCTCGCAAGCATCTGCGAAATATATAGAATTTGAACCCAAATTATACAATAGGCCTCCTCTTTGGTTGTTTGGGTTTTGGTATTACCCTATCACCTCGTACACCTCTCTTACCTCTGGCATCTTCTCTGAGATGGTAATCGCGGCGAGCACTCTGCGTTTGGCCTCTTCCCAGCTGGCTTGGTCTTTGGCATGGATGGTGCAGAGTGGAGTCTGAGTGTCTACTGTGCTGCCTAGACCAATGATATGTTCCAGACCTACGCTGTGGTCTATGGGATCACTGGGGCGGATGCGTCCGCCGCCTAGCCCTACGATACTCATGCCTATCGCGATCGTATCCATAGATTCGATGATCCCCTCTGTGGGAGCGTAGAGAGATTGGATGATGGGGGCTGTGGGGAGATAGTCATCGTAGCGTTCGCAGAAATCCGCAGGGCCGCCTAGCATTGTGACCATACGCCCAAAGATTTCTAGGGCTTTGCCACTGCTGAGTGAGGCTTCGAGTTTTTGGGTGGCATCTGTCTCATCGGTGGCGAGTCCTGTGTTGAGGAGGGCTGGGATGCATAGTGCCATAGTCACGGTGTGCAGTCTGGGGTTTTTGCGTTGGTTCATGAGGTACTCTATGGCTTCTCGTACTTCGAGTCCATTGCCAGCGTTGTAGGCGAGAGGCTGGTTCATATCCGTGAGGATGGCTTGGGTTTGAACCCCTGCATGGTTGGCAATCTCTACGATGGACTCTGCCAGTTCTTTGGAGAGGGCATAGGTAGGCATAAATGCACCACTGCCGACCTTGACATCCATAATGAGGGTATCTAGCCCCTCTGCAAGCTTTTTGGAGAGAATAGAAGCTGATATCATGGGGACACTCTCAACTGTGGCGGTGACATCACGGATACTATAAATACGCTTGTCCGCAGGTGCGAGCGAGCTGGTCTGTCCGATAATGGCGACCCCACACTCTGCTACGACCTTTTTGAACAGTGCATCATGAGGCAGGACATTGTAGCCTGGGATCGACTCAAACTTGTCGAGCGTACCGCCTGTATGTCCTAGCCCACGTCCTGAAATCATCGGTACATAGGCACCACATGCTGCCAGCATGGGACCCAACATCAGTGAGACCACATCTCCGACCCCTCCCGTAGAGTGCTTATCCACGATAGGCCCATCGATATCCTCCCAGCTGAGGGTATTGCCTGAGTTTTTCATGGCGAGCGTGAGATCGGTTTTCTCCTCTAGACTCATCCCATTAAAAAAGACCGCCATCGCAAAGGCAGAGATATGCTCATTGGCAACAGATCCATCGGTGACCCCTCGGATAAATGCATTGATCTCCTCTTTGCTTAGTGGGTACTTGTCTCGTTTTTTGCGAATGAACTCTTGTGGGATAAACATGCTGACTCCTTTGATATCGCCAATCATCTACAAGATATTTGGTATTATTATACCAAATCCAATAATATACCCCAAAGAACATCCTCGCAAGCATCTGCAAAATATATAGAATTTGAATTAGCTATGGCTAG
>CAZEIN010000073.1:0-2813 GCA_964512425.1 uncultured Sulfurovum sp. | reverse complement strand
TTCACCTAGACAGTGGTTGATTTTGTGTGCACCGGTATGGTTGAGGTCTTCACGCTTGAGATAGATCTCTGCTCCGTATTTCTCTGAGAGATTTTTGGCATGAAAGATTGGGCTAGGACGACCAACATAGTGCTGATAGAGATCAGCTAGCTCTGCACGAAATGCTGGATCTTCTCTGATCTCTTCATAGGCTGAGGTGACTTGATCCATGATGCCTTGTAGCTCTGGTGGGATAAAACTCCCTCCGTACTCTCCAAAATACCCTTCTGCATTGGGTAGCTCACAATTAAATATATTTTCTGCCATTTTTTCCTCCAAAGATTGTATAATATGGATTATACGCTAACCTTTTTTTGGCAAGACTGAAAATTGTATCTTTAAGCCTCTAAAAAAGAGAACTATTAAGATTTGAAACAAATAAGGAGAAAAGAGTGGAAACTATTATAGAAAAATTTATTACATTAACGCAAATCCCCCATTGTAGTTATGAGGCACACCCTTTGCGAGATTTCCTTGTGGACTATGGTAGAGAGCGAGGCTACCGTGTAGAGGTAGATGGTGCGGATAATATTCTGATTTTTAGAGGAGAGCCAAGGCTCTGCTTGCAGGCACACTATGATATGGTCTGTATGGGTAGAGCCCCTGAGGTGGAGACCTATGTGGAGGAGGGGTGGCTCAAAGCCAGAGAGAGTTCTCTGGGTGCAGACAATGGTATCGCTATTGCGATGATGATGGCCCTGATGGATGCAGGGGAGGATCTGGAGTTTCTGCTCACTGCTGATGAGGAGGTAGGGTTGATTGGGGCTTCGGCTCTGGATTTTCCACTCTATAGCCAGAGTATGCTTAATCTAGATTTTGAAGATGAAGCGGAGGTCTGTATCGGCTGTGCAGGTGGTGCGGATGTGCTTGCTACAAAAACAGAGCATTTGGTAGAGGGGAGCGGACAGTGTTATGAGGTGGCAGTCAAGGGCTTGGCAGGAGGACACTCAGGTGTAGATATCGACAAAGGCATCCCCTCTGCCATCAAGGAGCTAGGGGGCTATCTCCATCAGCAGGGCATCACGCAACTCGCTGCCCTCTATGGAGGCGAACGACGCAACTCCATTCCTGCTAATGCTGTGGCAATTGTCAGGAGTGAAAATACACTAGCATCAAAGTCCCATGTCACCATCAGAGCACTCCGAGAGCAGCCAAAGGTGTTTGCCGGTTCTGAGCGTATCATCGCCCTGATAGAGGGCTTTAGTCATGGGGTCAGGTCACAAAATAGCAACTACGCTATCCCAGATACCAGCATCAATCTAGCGATTGTGAACTGTAATGATACAGGAGTTATCGAGATGGAGACCAGTGCCAGAGCCATGGACAAGCGGGCACTAGAAACACTGATTTTGGATACCCATTCTTACTTTGAACAGTATGGGTTGCAGGTTACGGTGGATGACAAATACCCTGCATGGAAACCAGAGCTCAATGCCTTTACAGCGTTGGTAGGTGAGCAGATGCATGCAGTATTTGGAAGCAGTCATACTATGGCGATCCATGCAGGGCTCGAGTGCGGCATACTCAAAGAGCGGTACCCCCATATCTCCTTTGCCTCTATAGGCCCCACCATCCAGTACCCACACTCTACGCGTGAGAGGGTAGATATCGCATCAGTAGAGAGGACATTTGAAGTGGTGCAAAAAATCATCGAGGCGACACGCTAGCATGTACCAGCCAAACCTGCGTCAGCAAAAAGAGCTGATACTTTGCGAAGATGGTACACACACGCTCTATTCTAGAGAGTTTGATGAGCCCTATCATTCGACCAAGGACGGAGCATTGCATGAGAGCCTAGAGAAGCATGTCAAGCCTGCTCTGCATCTCAAGGGAGACAGGGAGACACTCACTATCCTAGATATCTGTTTTGGGTTGGGGTACAATACCTTTGCCACACTATATTGGATTCAAAAAAATCATTTCGATACAAAGGTGCATATACTCTCTCCTGAGTTTGATGAAGGTTTGGTGCGTTCACTGGATACTTTTGTGTTTCCTCCTGCGTTTGCATCGCTTAAGCCCATCATTCAAGCCATTTCACAAAACCTATATTATGAAGATGCACAGTTCAAAATAGAGATACTTTTGGGTGATGCACGGGTCTCTGTCCCCCAAATCAGAGAGCAGATAGATATCGTCTACCAAGACGCCTTTAGCCCAGCCCATAATCCGCTGCTATGGACAAAAGAGTGGTTTGGAGATATCAGAGCTATCTGTGCAGTAGATGCGATACTAACCACTTATTCCACCGCAGCAGCGGTACGACTAGGACTCTATGAAAATGGGTTTTTTATCTTTGTGCATAGGGCTCAAATGATGCGCTACTCTACTGTAGCATCACTCCAGAGCCTAGAGAGTCTAGAGTATATTGATATGGAGCTCAAAAAACTACGCAATCTTACGGCTGTGAGTCTTCTTGATTCCAAATCCCGAAATAGAACCCCACCATCACCAAGCCCACCCCAAACAAGCCCAAATTTCTCGTCCTGTCACTGACCATCACTGGGATTTCACGGCAGGATGAACAGCCAGCATGATTTTGACAATAAAAATAGTGATTTGTGTTGAAGTTGCTGATGTTCAGGACAGAGCTATCTCTTTGCGTGGATAAAAAGTAAGGGCTTTATCGAGAAGTGTATGCCTATTCCAAGCTTATACCAAATCAAAAGAAGGAACCAGTTACTTTATGTTAAGATAGATTGTTTTCCTAGGTACAAAAGCTACTCTTGGGGCAGTGGACAGAATGTCAATATGCCAAATACCTCTATAGTCAC
>CAZEIN010000072.1:0-2901 GCA_964512425.1 uncultured Sulfurovum sp. | reverse complement strand
TCTATGAGCATAATCCTATTCTCAAAGAGGGTATAGCCACAGAGACAAAAGAGAGCAGGCTTCTGCTTGCAGATTTGGTTGCAAGGACGATCAAGCAGGGGTTGGACATACTGGGGATTAAGGTCTTGGATAGACTGTAATAGAATGAGGAATTTAGGAGGGTAGTGTGAAGGGATTGTTGGTAGTGATTATTTTGGCGACGATAGCCATTATTTTTCTACAATATAAACGCAATAGAGACAGCAAAAAGTTTTTGATTGCGTTGGCGTCATTTGGGATTATTGTCTCTCTGGGTGTAGCAGGCAATTTGACCAGAGCGGTATTTCCTATCTATATCACCCATCTGGTACTACTGATTTTTGCATGGCTTGGACTGCTCTACTATGTGATACGTAACCGCTACTACTGGTGGCTGGTGCTCTCTCCTGTGTTTACGATAGGGCTGTTTTTACTGCTAGAGCTTTTAGAGGGCTCTGGACATGAATATTTAGGATAATAGATGATCTTACAAAATGAATTACAAAAGCATATTAGAAAACTCATAGGTACACTGCATGTGGATGAAGTACTTGCACAGGTACTCAAAGCTAGATTAACCAAGCGTGAGTATAAGCTGTTGACAGGTTGGGCGGAGGGCATCTCTGTCGAGGAGATTTCTCAGAAGCTCAAGCTAGATGTTGCTAGCTATGAAGCACTCTCAAGCAAGCTGATCAAAAAGCTCAACCAAGAGAAGCTCAAGCAAGAGCTAGTGGAGTAGCACTACACCTCTATAGGCTTGAGTCCGCTCAAAAATTTCTCTAGCGAGTAGTGCTCTCTATAGGCAGGGGTCATGATATGGACGATGATGTCTCCCAAATCTGCAACCACCCAGTCATTACTCTCTTCTGCTCCTAAAAATTGCTCGCCTTTTGGCTTGAGTTCTTTTTTGAGATGATCGTAGAGGGCGATGGTGTGTTTGCCTCCAAATGAGTTGGCAATGATAACCTCTTTGGCGATATAATCTGTATCTGAGAGGTCAAAAACCTCAATCTCTTCGGCTTTTTTCTCATCTAGTATGTTGACAATAGCGTCAACTCTCTCTTTGATTGTCATGTGTTTCCTTCTGTTGTAATAGTTGTTGTACTTCTGTACGAATTTTTGGATCGAGTTGCTCAGGATGTAATCCTATGCGTATCTCTGTAGAGCTGATAGGCATCTCTAGTGTCAATGCCTTACAAGCACTCAGTGCATGACAGTTGACAGGTGTGCTGCCTCGGCTAAAGACCACCCAAGTAATCTGCCTGTCAATCTCATCAAATGATTTCCATTGCTGTATCTGGGCTATGTTGTCCGATCCAATGACCAGATACTTGATGTCATAGGTTTCGCTTAGTGCTTTTAGGGTTTCAATCGTGTAAACAGCACGCTCCTGAGAGACTTCAAAATCACTGACAGCGACCTTGTCTCCTGCAAATACCCTGTTGCACCAACCTAGACGTTGTTTAGCAGATGCCAGCGTACTCTGCTTGAAAGGGTTTAGAAATGCAGGCATCACAATCACTCTGTCAATATCCTCAAAAGAGGAGAGGTTTTCGACAATAGCCTGATGCCCTCTGTGTGGTGGATCGAAACTCCCTCCAAACAGTGCGATGGTTGGTCTGTTTTTAACCAAGCAGTAACCTCTAATTAAGTAAAATATTTCTCTGAATTAAAATTTTATCAAAAAAACAAGGAAGTAAGTTGAAAACGATCAAAGAGTTGGATATTGATGGCAAACGGGTCTTTGTCAGATGTGATTTTAATGTACCCAAAGATGAGTTTGGTAACATCACAGATGACCGCCGTATCAGGGCAGCACTACAGACGATTCGCTACTGTATAGATCGTGGATGCAAGATCATTCTGGCATCACATTTTGAGCGTCCTGAGCCTGGAATACATGAGGAGCAGTATTCACTGGAGACCGTCTATCGCAGACTAGATATCCTACTCAAAATCAAAAATAGATTGTGCTTTGATGATTCTAAATCGGGTGCGGTGGTGACACGAAGAGCCAAGGAGTTGGCAGACTCTTTGGAGGCAGGAGATGTGCTGTTACTAGAAAATCTGCGTTTTGACGCAGGAGAGACCAGCAATGATTCTATGTTTGCAAAACAACTTGCCCAGATGGTGGATATCTATATCAATGATGCCTTTGGTGCTTGTCACCGCAAGCATGCCTCGATCTATGCAATGGCAGAGAACTTTGACGCTGAGCACAAAGGGGCAGGTTTTCTACTGGCAAAAGAGGTCAATTTCTTTAGCAGAGTTTTAGAGAATCCTACACGTCCATTTGTGGCTGTTGTAGGGGGCAGCAAGGTCTCTGGCAAGCTTGAAGCCATGAATAAACTGGTTGACAAAGTTGACAAAATCATTATCGGTGGCGGGATGGCATTTACCTTTCTCAAGGCAATGGGATATGAGATAGGAAATTCACTAGTAGAGGATGATCTCATCGATGAAGCCAATAGAATTATGGTAAAAGCACATGAGAAAAAAGTTAAATTCTATCTGCCTATTGATGTGGTTGCAGCTCCTGAGTTTAGCGAAAACACTACGGTGAAGTATGTTCCTTCTCAAGAGATTCCTGCGACTTGGATGGGACTAGATATCGGTCCTGCCAGCACCAGACTTTTCCGTGAAGTACTCAATGATGCACAAACCATCATCTGGAATGGTCCTATGGGAGTCTATGAGATGGATAAATTTGCCAAAGGTTCTACAAAAATGTCACACTATATCGCAGAGACCCATGCCACTACCATAGTAGGAGGAGGCGATACAGCAGATGTGGCAGCTAGAGCAGGAGATGTAGATGAGATGTCCTTTGTCAGTACAGGAGGAGGAGCCAGTCTCAAGTTGATTGAGGATGAAGTACTTCCA
>CAZEIN010000071.1:0-4194 GCA_964512425.1 uncultured Sulfurovum sp. | reverse complement strand
GGGCTTATGCAGTCTTTACCATCATTGCACTGGTTATTCCATGGATTAAAATAGGTGGTAATCATCTCTTTTTACTAAGTTTTGACCATAAGCGTTTCCATCTGGCTGGCGTAGCATTTGATATGCAAGAGCTTCTTCCGCTGGTATTCTTGCTATTAATTCTCTTTGTAGGCATCTTTGCGATGACAGCTATTGGTGGACGTGTCTGGTGTGGGTGGGCTTGTCCTCAGACCATTTTCCGCGTGATCTACCGTGATCTCATTGAAACCAAGCTATTAGGGCTTCGTAAACGTATCAACAATAAGCAACAAGAACCTGATATGAGTAACGCTACCAATCAGATAAAAAAGCTCATTGCCATACTCCTATGGTCACTGCTTGCACTAGTTGCAGCTGCAGATTTTATCTGGTATTTTATCCCTCCTGAAGAGTTCTTCCAATATATCCAAAACCCCTCTGAACATGAAATTATGATGGGAATACTTATGGGTGTTGCACTCTTCCTCATCGCAGATATTGTCTTTATCAAGGAAAACTTCTGCGTCTATATCTGTCCCTATAGCCGTGTGCAGTCTGTACTCTATGATGACGATACTATCATGGCAGTCTATAACCCCAACCGTGGTGGAGACATCTATCAAGGAGACGGAGATAGTCGCCATAAGGTCTATGAAAAGAAAAAAGACCTGTTAATAGATAATCCTGCGGCAGAGTGTCTCACCTGTGAGAGCTGCGTTACTGTTTGCCCTACCCATATCGATATTCGAAAAGGGTTACAGCTAGAGTGCATCAACTGTCTTGAGTGCATTGATGCTTGTACTGTTGTGCAGGCATCACAAGGCAGACCCAGTCTCATCGAATGGAACAGTGAGCATGAAGTGCTTGATGGCGGCCATACCAGCCTAAAACGACCCAAGGCTATCGCCTATCTAGGTGTAATTATTGCGATTATAATAGGACTCTTTATGGCGGGAAGCTCCAAAGAAAATATGCTACTCAACATCAATAAAGACACTAGACTCTACAAGCTCATTGATGGTGGCAGGGTAGAGAATGACTACACCTTTCTCTTTCAGAACACAGACAATAAAAAGCATCGATATTACTTTAGCATAGAGGGTCTAGATGGTATCGATATCATAAAGCCTGAGAAACCGTTTTCTATCTCAGCAGGATTCAAAAAGAAAAAAATTGTCATCCTGGAGACAGGCAAAATACTGGTCAAAAGCAACAAACAAGATACACCACTACCTATCACCATCAAAGCCTATGCGATAGATAATCCAGAAAATATCGTGGTATTTAGAAAGAGTGTATTTGTCTACCCTCGCATAGATAAACTAAAGAAGTAAGAGACTGCGGGTGCTCCCCGCAGAAAAATAGATAAAAGATATTAGATTATTTACGAATCCCTTTTACCCAGTTGACCATAGCCTCATGTGCCTGTGGATTAGGTGCATCCATGAAGGTGATTGTAAATTTATCTGCCTCTTCTACAACAGCGATACTTCTGGGTCTAACAGCTGCAAGTTGTGGTATAGGAAGCTCTTTACCAAAGCAAAATATTACAATTTTGACATCAGTGACACTTTCATCCATCTCATGATTGGGTACATTTTTTGTATGCGTATAGTGATCAAAGGTTGCAATATGCTTTGCAATAGGGTGACTGGCAACTTTCTCTTCTATATATGCTATGATTTCATCTATATTTGCAAACTTTGCCTCCTCTTTTCCTAAAACCATTGCCTGCACGGGATAGGTATCTTTAATAGTCATGCTTTTCATTGTTTTTCCTTATAATTATAATTTGAAGTTGTAATAATGCCCTATCTTTTCTTTAATTAAGACTATATTTATCCTATTTGCGTATAATTCTTGATATAAATCAATTCCAAGGAATAAACATGGCAACAGTAACATTTAAAAATGATATCGTATGTACCCTCGGCGGTACAGAAATAAATGTAGGTGATATAGCACCTGTAGTCACAGTAGTCAACTGCGACCCAATGCTCCAAGATGAGCAAGTAGGAGGAGAAGGCAAAGTACAACTCGTAGTAGCAGTACCCTCACTAGATACAGGTGTCTGTGATGCAGAGACCAGAAGATTCAACCAAGAAGCAGCAAACCTAGATGGCGTAGAGGTGATTACAGTCTCTATGGATCTTCCTTTTGCAGCAGCCAGATGGTGTGGTGCAGCTGGCATCGAAAATCTCAAAGTCTGTTCAGACTTTAGAAACAAAGACTTCGCTAACGCGTATGGCGTACTTTTGGCAGATGGTCCTTTGGCTGGTGTGACTGCTAGGGTTATTTTTGTTGTTGGTAAAGATGGGAAAATTACTTACAAGCAAACTGTTCCAGAAATTAAGGAAGAGCCCAACTATGAAGAGGCCATTGCAGCAGCAAAAGCAGCGCTCTAATCTCCATTAATTCTGTACCCATTTTACTCAAATTGGGTACATCTTTCTAAACTTCTCTATTTCTATACTTTTTAATATAAACTATGCTACACTCCCTCTAGAATAAATCCGTAATGATGCGATAGAGGCTACCAATCTCTATTATATATTTCGGGATTAATTATTATACGAGGATTCACTATGCATAAAACAACCCTATTTATCGCGGCAACAGCGACTATTCTGATGACTGGATGTAGCCTATTTGGCCCTAGTCAACCATCTGGCACTAGAGGTGGAAGCTATGCAGCATCAGCATGTGCACAACCCATGAATAGTGTCATCGCAGATAAAATTGTTGTGGATAAATCTGATAGAAAAATGTATCTGTACAAAAGCGGTTCACTTTTAGGAAGCATGCCTGTCTCTCTAGGAGCCAATGACCATCAGGGAGCCAAGGTAAAGCGAGGAGACAAGCGTACCCCTATCGGTACCTATACCATACTTAACAAAAGATGTCACTCTGTAAAATATATGGCAATGACTATCTCCTATCCCAATGCCAACGATCGTGCCAAAGCAGCAGCCAGAGGCGTAGACCCAGGAAGCCTCATTACCATCCACGGACAGCCCCATTGGAATGCTGATGGGCATGGTGATAGCTATACATTGACCAAAGATTGGACAGATGGCTGTGTAGCTTTGACCAACAGTGGTATGCGCAAGTTATGGTCTATGGTGCGTGTCGGTACGCCCATTACCTTGCAACCCTAGTCCAATGAGTCGCTACACCCCCAAA
The DNA here is from genome assembly GCA_964512425.1 of uncultured Sulfurovum sp. Lineage (GTDB taxonomy): Bacteria > Campylobacterota > Campylobacteria > Campylobacterales > Sulfurovaceae > JAAXPZ01. The sequence goes on along the minus strand of CAZEIN010000071.1, from coordinate 993 downwards.
CAGATAGAAAAGTACCAGCGACAAAAGTATATTGCCTTTTTGGAAAAGATTAGTAAAAATCTTTTCCGCTTACTTCGCCAAGAAGAGACAACAGCAGCACAGTTTATCACGAAATTCGATGCATTAATGCAAAAGCTAGGAGAGCTAGAGTCCATCCGACTTGACTCTGAATATCTCCAAGAGACTAAAAACTATATAGACAGACTCCATTTTCAAACGAGAGCACTAACAGATCAAACATTTGAAGATATCCGAACAGCCGAGATGAGCAACCTCAACCGCCTCCAAAAACTCAAAAAACGCACTACCTACAAAAAAGACAAGCACCGACACGGAGAGAGAGATCAGGATTGGGGCTAGAGAATTTTTATCTCCTCTTCTAGCACGATACCAAACTCTACCAGCACTTTCTCTTTTGCCAGTGTTATCAATGCTATAGCATCCTCATAGCTCCCTTTGCCCTGGTTAACCAAAAAATTTGCATGCACCTCACTCCATGCCATATCACCCTTGCGATAGCCCTTGAGTCCCACTGCATCGATGAGCCTACCTGCTGCATCTCCCTCTGGGTTTTTAAAGGCTGAACCAGCAGAGGGCTCATGGGGCTGATTGGCACGTAGGGCTCTGAGCTCCTCATTGAGTGCCTCTGCATAGCCTCTATGTATCTCAAATCTAGCCGCCGTAGCAACCCCTCCCAAATGGGCAAAACGGTATCCGTGAGGGATATGCTCTTTGCCAATCCACGCTCCATCAATCTCGACACTATGGAGAATATCATAGATCTCATAGGATTTTACACCCGCATTGATTGCCAGCATCCCCCCTAGTGTACCAGGGAGCTTGGCACAAAACTCAAACCCTGCGATATCATGCTTCTTGGCGTAGGAGACAATCCTGCCTGTCGGCATCGCCGCTCCTATCTCTAGCATGCCCTCTTTTTCTTTGATATATGCAAAATCCTTAGAGAGCATCATCAGCGGTGGCGGGGTAGGT
>CAZEIN010000070.1:0-10760 GCA_964512425.1 uncultured Sulfurovum sp. | reverse complement strand
TCTATCAATGCTTTGAGTGCTTTGGCTTTCTCTATCACTGAGGGGATAAACGCCTGTCCGCCAAACCCTGGATTGACAGACATCAGCAGTACCATATCCAAATCCTCCAGCAGGTATCTGATCGCCTCTGGTGGGGTATGGGGGTTGAGTACAATCGCTGGCTTGATACCCAGTCCGCGAATCTTCTGAATCAATCGATGCGGATGCTTCTCTTCTTCGAAATGAAAGGAGATATACTCTGGCTGCATCGGAGCAAACAGATCCACGAAAAAGCTGTTATTCTCTACCATGAGATGGATATCTAGTGGCTTGGTCGCTGCTCTGGCAACCGCCTCTACGACAACCGGCCCAATCGTGAGGTTGGGAACAAAATGCCCATCCATCACATCCACGTGAACCAAATCACATCCCCCCTCGCAGATCGCCCTGACATCCTCTGCCAATCTGCCAAAATCTGCTGACAGTATACTTGGTGCTATTTGCATCTCTTTTTTCCTTTTTCCACAATAGGATTTGGGTTGTATTTTGATATTTTCCCATTAAAATTTCCAAGATTATACCACAGAGTAGCAAAACTTTTCTCTTTTTAAGCAATTTAAGCTATAATCGCAAAACTTTTCTACTCCAAAATTTTGGATCATAGAATCAAACTACAAACATAAAAGGCTTATCATGTCAAGAAGATGTCAAGTAACGGGCAAAGGTCCACTGACTGGAAACAATGTTTCTCACGCTAAAAACCACACCAAGAGAAGACAACTTCCAAACCTTCGTACAGTAAGAATCACACTCGAAGACGGAACACGCAAAAAGATCAAAGTAGCCGCTTCTACACTCAGAACGATGAAGAAGAAAGCAGCCCAAGCAGAGATCGCGTAGGTTCTCCCTCTCGGAGGACTACACCCCACCTACCACACCACGATGAAATCTGTAAAAGAGTTTCTCGGCTGGAAAACCTCACCCAAACCACATATTACCCTCAATGATGAGTTCTATGGGCATTTAGCACCATTTAGACTTCCCTTTATCCTCACTATTCTGATTATGCTCATTGGCACTATCGGCTATATGGCTATTGATGATTTCCCGCTGATGGATGCCATCTACCAAACGGGTATCACCTTTACCACTGTAGGCTATGGAGAGATACGACCGATTTCAGATCTAGGACGTATCTTTACGATTACCTTGATTATCCTTGGATTTGTAGTTTTTTCCATTGCAGTAGGTATCATCGCAGAAGTTGTCAAAAAGGGTGAACTTCAAAAAACCGTCAAGGAGAGAAAGATGCTCTATGAGATTGCCAGACTCAAAAAACATTTTATTGTCTGTTATCATAATGAATTTACCGCACAGGTTACCAAACAACTCAGAATCAACCATATTCCTTTTGTGGTGGTTGACCCTCGTGAAGACATGGAAGAGATTGCCAAGGCACATCACTACCCTTATTTCATCTCCGCAGAGCCTCATACCGATGAGGGCATCCTAAAGTCACATCTCTCCAGTGCCAAGGGGGTTATCACTCTCGCAGACAATGTCGCAGACAATATTGCCGTCGTTGCCTCTGCAAGACTCTACGAAAAAGAGATAGGCAGGCACAAGTACCTCATCATCACCAATGCCAAGAATGATGAAGATGCACAAAAACTCACTAAACTGGGAGCAGACAGTGCCGTCACAGCTACCAATCTCATGGCAAAACGCATCAATGCTATCGCTATTCGTCCAGAGATGGAAAATATGCTCGAAGAGTTCCTCTATCGCAGTGATACGCCACTCGACATGGAAGAGGTCAAAGTCTCAAAAATCAGCTGGCTCGTACTCAAAAAACTCAAACAAGCACGTCTCAGAGATATCGCAAATGTGACCATCATAGGCATCACCCCCAAAGAGGGGCAATTCATCCCCATGCCCAAAGGCGATACCATCATCATGCCAAAAAGCAAGCTCATCATCATCGGTACCAGCGAGGGTATCCGTAAAGCCAAAGCCATCATCAAGATGCATGAACAGCCAGAAGAGCTGAAGTATGTGTAATGGGTGCAAATTAGAAATTTTATACAAAAAGAGGAAACATGTCACATTTTACAATCAGTTCACTAGAGGGTGGATTAGAGCATATCGAAGGGTTCTACTGTGATGCAGTCAATGTAGGAATGCGTCCGAACAAAGAGCAAGGAGATGTAGGGTTTATCCGTAGTGAAACCCTTTGTGATATCTCCGCAGTATTTACCTCCAATAGATTTCAAGCAGCGCCTATCAAGCACTTTCAGCAGTATCCAGAGGGATTCCAGACGGACTTTGTTCTCATCAATGCCAAAAATGCCAATGCAATGACGGGAGAAAAGGGTGTGGAGGATATTGACACCATCATGCAAAGCCTCTCTAACAAAACCCAGATACACAACCCTATCATGAGCTCCACAGGGGTTATCGGATACCGTCTGCCTGTTGACAAGATTGTCACGGCATTTGACACATTGGATTTCCAAGCCAAAAACTCGGACAAAATCGCCAGAGCCATTATGACAACAGACCAGTTCAAAAAAGAGCTCGCCTATGAGGTCACCTTGGGAGATGGAGAGCACTTTCGTATCGCAGCCATCTGCAAGGGTGCAGGTATGATTAATCCCAGCATGGCAACCATGCACTGCTTTATCCTTACCGATGCAAATATACCAAAAGCGGATATGGATAACCTCCTGACACAAGGAGCGCAACACTCCTTTAACCGCATCTCTGTCGATGGGGATACCTCTACCAATGATACGGCTCTGTTGCTCACCAATAGGAAAAGTCAAGCCTATGACAAGGAGGCGTTTGCCAAGGTGCTCAACCAGCTCATGTTTGAACTCGCCATGATGATTCTCAGAGACGGAGAGGGCTCCAACAAAGTGGTTGCTTTTGAGGTCAAGGGAGCGAAAAGCACACAAGAGGCACAAAAGGCAAGCATGGCACTGAGTAACTCTCTGCTGGTCAAAACCGCACTGTTTGGCGAAGATCCCAACTGGGGGCGTATCGCCTCTACCATTGGTGCCTCTGGCATTGGCTGTGATGAAGAGAAACTCACGATACACTATGATGACCTACTCATCTACTCCTCAGAACAGAGAGAGCTAGATGCCGCCAGAGAAGATCAGGCAGTTCGCATCATGAAACAGGCTCAGTTTACTGTAACCTGCGATCTGGGTTTGGGCACAGAAAGCTACACCTCCTATGGCTGTGACCTCAGCTATGAATATGTGAAGATCAATGCAGAGTATCGTACTTGATCTTCACATATTGGCCTCTCTCAATCGCTTCTAATCACAAACGCGTTACAATAAGATATATCATTATAAAGGAACACTATGTTAGCAGAATATAGAGATGAGATTCACGACCTAAAAATGCAAAATGCCCATTTTGCAAAAATATTTGAGAAACACAATGAGCTAGACCAAAAAGCAACAGATGCCGATGAGGGCAGACTGCATCTCAGTGATATAGAGATTGAGGTGATCAAAAAAGAGAAGCTCCTCCTCAAAGATGAAGCACTCAAAATGATACTAGCGTATCGCAAAGACAAAGAGGCATAAGCCTCTATGTCACCCCACCACCTCTACACGCCACCCATTTTCTCGTAACAATAACATCGCTTTTGAGCACAAAGGTGCCTTGATAATAATGCATTTCTTGCCTATTTTACTGGCGATAGACTGCTCTAGCTTCGCATGAAACCCCATGAGTTCCTCCGCCTCTCTTCTCAAGATACGACTTTTTTTCTCTATGGAGATCAAAACATGGTAGTACCGCTCCATATCTACGCCTAGAAAAAGCTGTATGCGTTTTCGACTGCCCAAGCTCTTGAGATCAATGGGTTTGAGAGAACGAAAGATCATACCTCTCTCTTGGCAAAGTTCTACGATTTTTTTCATTATTTTTTCCTGAGTGGATGGTGTTGGTTGAGTGTTCTAGCGAGCTCTTTGCGTTCGATATGGGTATAGATTTGTGTGGTGACCAGAGAGCTATGACCCAAAAGCTCCTGCACTACACGCAAATCTGCTCCCCCGATAATCAATCCAGAGGCAAAAGAGTGCCGTAGCACATGAGGAGAGACCCCTATATATTTTTTACAAATTTTATAGGCAGAGATACGGCTCAGTGTCTCTGCTTTGTAGTTGAGCCAGAGATGGCTGCTGCGCAGATCAGAGACGGAGAGATACTGCTCCAATGCCTCGATTGCCATAGGTGCGAGTGGTACCATGCGCTCTTTTTCGCCTTTGGCATAGCGGATTTTGAGCCATCCATCGACAATATCATTTCGCCTAGCGGAAAGTGCCTCTGAGATACGACAACCGCTCGCATAGAGAAAGAGGATGAGTGCATAATCCCTCTTGCCCAGCCATGTCTGTGTATCAATCAATGCCAAGCCAGAAAAAATCTCTTCTCTTGAGAGATATTTTGGGAGATTTTTAGGGATTCTTGCCATAGGTATTTTGATCTGCTTATGGGTTAAATCTTGTGTATGACAAAAGTTAAAAAAAGTATTGATCGCAGAGAGTTTACGATTTAGTGTACGTTTGTTCTCAAACGTTGCTAAAAAAGAGAGGATATCCATACTCTCCATGGAGAGCAATGGTTTGGCTACTCTCTCCTCTAGCTGTCTGATATCAGAAAGATAGGAGGAGACAGTACTTGCATCCAATGCCTTGATGATCCGAAGCTGTTCCTCAAAGGCAACCAGCAGATCATAAGCCATAAAAAGAGAAAGCTACTTCACTACAGTATAATGCTGTAGCAACCTAGCGATACTGCTCACTGGAGAATTTTCTCCTATGAGTGAGAGCTTTTGCTGGGCAACTTCTTTGTTGCCGCCCTTGAGTGCGTCGTATGCCTCTTCTACCAATGCCAACTCTTTATAATAAACAGAGTCGACTGTTTTGGCTGACAAAAGCCCCGCGTGGTATCTGCTAATATCCGCAATGACACTATCGCTGCTACTGCCTAGTTTTTCCAATGTTGCACTATTTTTACTTTTGACGGCATTCATATAGGTGAACAGCTCATAAAGTTTCGGATTTTTCTCTTGGAGTGTTGCGAGTGCTGCTGTATCTGTAGCATTCTCTTGTAGCGTGAGTAGTGCCTCGTTGGCACTCTGTAGCTTGGCATTTTGATATGCCTGCATCCCTGCTCTACCGCCAAAGAAAAGCACCAATACTGCGATAACACCCCAGAGCTTAACCTTGTGTTTTTTATAGAGTTTCTCTAGCTTAAATGCACTCTCTAGTATCTTCTCGTCACCACTTAACGCCTCTTTGACAAATCCTGCCTGATCTTTTAGACTCACTATGGTCTCCTTGTTTTATCACTATCTCTAAATTTGAAAATATTATATCTAATTTATCCCGAATTATACAATAGAGATTGGTATAATTCAGCCCAAATCCCGAAATAGTCATGAATGTCTATTTCGGGATTTGGGTTCAGCTTTATGCCAAAATTTTCTACAACTCTACAATCGTAGCGCCCAAATTGCCAGGTACCCTATAAAATTTCTGTATTTTGGGGTGCTGTTGCAGATACTCAGTCACCAATCTAGCCAATATGCCACTACCCGTACCATGGATAATCTCTACCTCACTCAGTCCATTGACCAAGGCATCCGAGAGGAATTTGTCTACCCTATCCATCGCTTCATCACCAAACATTCCCAGTAGTTTGATAGAGACTGATGCACCACTCTTTTCTACGGTGCTGGTTATCTTTGGCTCTCTTGGCTTGGGCTTGGGTATGGTCTCTGTACGCTTTCTCAAATCTTTCAGAGGTACACGCATTTTGAGTCCATCGACGATGATGGTGGCTTCTTTGGTCTTGAGAGAGAGTATCTCCCCATGATGAGAGCGGTACTTGACGCTATCGCCTACCCGTAGCTCTATCGGTTTTGCATCGGTTTTGATCTGGGCTTTTTGTTTGTGCTTGTGTGCTTCGTTGAGGAGTCGCCTACCCTCTCCTGACTCTTTGGTTTTGAGAGCCTGTTGGGCACGTTTGGTCGCTGCATTATAGCGGTTCTCTAGTGTTGCCAATGCTTTACGCTGCTCCTCTTGGAGCTTCTCTTCGAGCCCCTCCAGATATCGCTGTTTTTTGGCGATTTTTTCTCGTTCTGTATCTATCGTGGCAATCTTGAGTCGCATCTCTCGCTCTAGGGCTGTGGACTTTTCGATGAGCTCATTGAGCTTCTCCTTGTCCTCACCATAAAACTGCTTGGCTTTTTCTAGCACCAGAGGAGAGATGCCATACCGCTCTGCTGTCTCAAAAGCATAACTCTTGCCGATGCTGCCTTGTAAAAAAGTATAGGTAGGCAGACGCTTCTGCTCATCATAGAGTGCTGCTACCAGCGAGACATCCTCATCCGTTGCCATCAGTGATGCCAGCCGCTTATGGTGTGTGGTGACGATAAAGCTATTGCCTCTGTTTTTCAGCTCATCGAGTAGCACACGAAACAGTGCAGCTGCCTCATCCGCATCCGTGCCCAGCTCGATCTCATCCACACCAATCATCGCATCCTTTTGACGAAAGAGCTTGGAGAACTCCAGCATCCGCCCTGCAAATGTAGAGATATCATTTTTGACCGACTGGGGATCATCAATAATCGCTTCGATCTGCTTATATCTACCAATCTTGGTTTTGGCAGCATCACAACGAAAGGGTAGCAGGTATTTGCTCATATAAACCGCACTCAGCATCGATTTGAGCAGCATGGTTTTACCTCCTGCATTGACACCCGTAATCAGCATGATAGGCTTGTCTAGCTTCATGCTGACAGGAATGGGGTCTTCGAGTGCAGGATGGGCAAATCCCTCTAGTATCACCCCTCTCTCTTTGGAGGGGAGGACAAAGTCATAATCATACGCTTTGGCAAAAGCTACTCTGGCTTGGTAGTGGTCGAAACGGTCATATTCTCCATCAATAAAACGTAAAAACCGCTCCCACCTATGGAACAGTTCTGAGAACTGCTTGCAGTACCGCCATACAATCTCCTCTTTGCGATTTTGGAGACTGTTGGCTTGCTCTTTGAGTGCAGAGATTTGCTGAGGCACGATATAGAAAAACCCTCCACTACTCCTGCCTACTACGGTTGCTTTGATCGCTTGGTTAAATCCTCCTCGCACCAGCAGTGTCTCTTCCCCATTTTGAAAATGTATCTGTGTATCCACGAGAAAATCAGACACGCTTCCAGCATGGGTGAGTTTATAGAGTGTCTCTTTGATCGTCCGCCTGTTTTGTTGCATGGCTCGATTGATATCATATAGCTCTGGCTCACGGGCAGGATTGATCTCTCCCTCATCCGTAAAATACCCCAACACATCACGAATCTCATCATGTACCTCAATCCCATGTATCCAGCCAGAGAGTGGCTCTGGTAGCGAGAGTGTTTTGAGACGGTTAAAGTACTGAATCATCTGCACAAATGCATAGAGCTCATCCAATGAAAGTATAGCTTGTTTGCGTAGTCTATTGAGTGGGTTTTCGAGAGACGGCACTGCTTTGGGTGGAGGAAACTCTATAGTAGAGAGTGCTTTGATATAACGATAGTGCTGGTTGACATCCCCCTCCATCGCCACAGGTTTTGGACGTGCGAGAAAGCCCTGAAAGGTCTCTATATAGCCTTCTAGGTCGAGTTTGTGGATGATATCAGAGGCTTGATGCTTCATGCTTCCTTCCTCATGCCTCATTCCAAACTTCACCCTTCTCCTCGTATCTGATAGGTGATATCCCCTGCACCAAATGCCACGACCATGCCTTGGCTATACTCTCGAATCACATGACCATCACGGATCACTTTGACGATGCCATCCTCTTTGGTTACGCTGTCTGCCATGAGCAGCTTGTATCTGCTAAAAGCACCTTTTAGATCGATCTCGACCTCTATCTCTCCTGCTGCCCAAATCGGCAGAATCACCAACTCATCTACACCCCCAAAACACTCAACAAATCCCTCTAGATTATCCATTGTACGGCTGTACTTATGTGGTTGCCAAATCGCCTGTATCTGTGTGAATCCTCGCATCTGTGTATAGGTTTTGACAGACTCCATCGTGGCCTTGATCTCTGTAGGATGGTGTCCATAATCATCGATAACGACACACTCCTCTCTGTTTTGGACGATATCAAAACGCTTTTTGATACCTTTGTAGGAGAGGAGATTTTTGCGGATATCTTCGATCTCTTCTCCTAGCTCTAGTGCTGCTAGAATCGCCAACGAGGCATCCAGTGCGATATGATAGCCAAACCCAAATACTTCAAATGTACCATACGCCAATAGCGTAAAACGCGTATGAGGCTCACCATCCACCAATACATAGGTTACTGCATGCATGTCTTTGGAGGGATAGAGCTTGATAGCGGGCATATCCAAGCTACTCAGAAATGCATCCTCTGCATTGATGACGCGGACTTTAGCCAGAGAGAGAAAATCTCTATAGGCTTGATAGAATCGCTCCTCATCATACTCGTAATACTCCATATGTTCTGGCTCCACATTGGTGACTATCGCCAATGCAGGATTGGCATTGAGAAAACTCTCATCACTCTCATCCGCTTCAAAAACCACTCTGCTGTTATCAAAGTGTCGCACGTTAGAGCCAAACTCTTTGCTAATGGCACCGATCAGTGCATGGGAGCGGGGGATGATAGAGGAGAGCATCGCCGAGGTGGTGCTCTTGCCATGTGCGCCACCTACGGCATAGACCTCCTTGTCTCCGAGGATAAATTTGAGTGACTCTTTGCGGGAGAGGAGCTTGATTCCTAACACTTTGGCACGCTTGTACTCTACATTGGTAGGTCGCACGGCAGCTGAGTAGATGACAATATCTACACCCTCTACGGCATCAGGATGGTGAGGGATAGTGATCTTGGCATGAAAATTGGTGGCTAGATCATTGGTGATCTCTGATTGCTTGATATCACTTCCTGAGATACTGTGTCCATCTCCTGCCAAAAACTTTGCCAGTGCTGAGAGTCCTATGCCTCCGATACCGATGAAGTGTATTTTCATGCCCTGCTCCTTATTGTTCATTCTCTTCTAGCACCTTGAGTTCCTCTTTGCCCTGCTGTACATAGTTAGCCCACATAGCAAGCAGCATATCTGTTGGCTGCACAAAGGTACTGATAAAAAATGCCATAGGATCCTCTGGATTGACCTCAGAGACATCTGCAAACTCTTCGATAAACTGCTCAAATGCGGTGCCGCTCATCACTGCACACGCATGAATCATCATCGCATCTTTGAGATTCTCTAGTGTGAACATATGGTAGAGGACGAGAAATATCTCTTTGGCTCCCTTTTGATCGTTTTCACTATACCGCTGAATCCCATGCTCATAGATGGCTCTAGCCGTAGCAAAATCCTCTGGATCACCCATATCAAACTTTTTGGGCTCTGTCAAATATGCTGACAACCTATCAAAAGCCGTGTTGACAATAAAAGTAAACACTTCATTGATATCATCCTCTGCCGCTTCTGTTACCAGCTTGGCGTCAAGTACTTGATAGCCTTTGGCTATAGAATTTTCGCTCATCATCTCTGCCTCGAGACGCTTGAGATTCTCGATGAACTCTGGATCCTTTTTGAGTGTTTCTATATCTAGTTGTTCCATGTGGATTGTCTCCTTGTTGTTTATTGTCAGACAGGTCGTCCTCTATTGATTACGACAATGGGCATTTTGTGGTTCTACGGTGCGCATTACGCACGCTACAAAATCTCCATGAACATAGCGATACGCTGTAGTGCTTCTCTCGTAATCTCCGCCTCATGCACCAGTGCCAGTCTCACATAGCCTTTGCCCTCATCCTCGCGTCCCAAAAAAGAGCCAGGGATGACTTTGAGATTATACTGTCTATAAAGCTCTGTTGTAAAGCGTATCTCATCTCGAACTGGCAACCAGATATAAAAAGTTGCCTGAGGTGGGTCGATGCCCAACACCTCTTTGGCTACGGCAAAGTTACGGATATATTTCTCCCTAAACACATCGACATGGCTCTGGTCTGCCCATGCGACTGCTGCTGCATGTTGCAAGGGCAAGGGAGAAGCACACCCCACATAGGTACGATAGGTCATATATGCTTGGAGTATCTGGGCATCTCCTGCGATAAATCCAGAGCGTAGTCCTGGAGCCGAGGAGCGTTTGGAGATAGAGTTGATCGTGAGAATGTTTTTAAACTCCAGATTGCCTACTGCGATACTGGCATTGAGAATCGAAGGAAGTGGCTCATCCAGATAGAGATCGATATAGCACTCATCATTGAGTAGCACAAAATCATGCGCCAGTGCCAGCTTGACCCATCTCTCCAACTCCGCTTGGGGCATGACTGCCGAAGTGGGGTTGTTGGGGGTATTGAGGATGACCAGATGGGCACGTTCTAGCACCTCCGCATCTACTTCAGGTTGAAAATGGTTCTGGACATTGAGAGGGAGATAGACCACCTCTGCACGGCTCGCCTTGGCTGCACCCTCATAGATCTGATAAAAAGGGTTGGGAAACAGCATGAGTGGCTCACTCACATCATGGAGGAGAAACTGTGGAAAGTTGAAAAGCACCTCTCTCGTGCCAAAAGTCGGGATGATCTGGCTATTGTCCAGCTGTAAACCAAAACGCTTGTCAAGATAGGCCAACATCCCCTCTCTAAGTACCTGCTCTCCACTGGTCTTGGGGTACTTGTTGAGCAGTGGTGCATGTGTATTCAGGGCATCCAAGATACATGCAGGTGTCTCAAAC
>CAZEIN010000069.1:0-5218 GCA_964512425.1 uncultured Sulfurovum sp. | reverse complement strand
TAGAGGGAGATACGGATAGCTATTTGCATGATAATGCAGCTGAGAGTGACTACAAGAAGGACAAAGATGGATATTCGCTGATAGAGGTATATTTTTAATCCAAACTACGCAATAGAGATTACCAGTCTCCCACAGACCATTGGCTCATGGGCATTCATGGTGCATCCATTGACGTGCCTTTGGGTGCAGCTTAGATACGCTACAAGCACCTATGAGCCAAGCATCTGCAGGATATTTGGCAATTCTATTGCATCATTTGGGGTTAACCCAAATCATTTCTGCCAGCTATCAGAAAGTCCTACTGTACAGTTTGGCAAGATATCAGGTTTGCGTAATTTTATATGCACAGTTTCTATAGAGGGGAAATGCCGAAAGAGGAGATTTTTCATCCCTAGTAGCGCATCCTCTAGGAGTGTATATCTACTCTCCTTGAGATGGCTCTCAAGCATGGATGCTATGTGGCCATAGTCTAGAAACTGATTTGTTTGGTAACCATAATCAATCTGGAGGTCTAGTATGATACGCTGTGCATGCTCTCTCTCGAAATCAAGCAACCCGATAATGCAATAAACCTCAAGATTTTCTATATGAATTTTCATGCTATTTAGTGCTCTTCTTTGTTAAATAGGCGAACGATATTGGGTGTATGCTTATAAAAGATGATAAATGCAATGATCCATACAGGGGCATGGGTGGAGATACCAGGTACTTCTGGGTAGAGAATATAGCTAGCGACTACAAAGGCAGCCATGCCTATGAGCGAAGAGACAGAGACAATCTTGAGACCTTTGCTAGAGATGAGCCATGTAGCAATAGCGATGAGTGCAGGGATGGGCATCATCACCAACAGCACACCAAACCCAGTAGCCACGCCTTTGCCCCCCTCAAAACCCAAAAAGAGAGAGAAGCAGTGCCCTACAACCGCCAATACCGCTAGCGTCCATAGCACGCCCTCTGGGGCACCTAGAGATTGGGCGATAAAGATAAACAGCATCCCTTTGAGCGCATCGAGCAAGAGTGTGGCAGCTCCCAGTTTCTTGGCTAGTTTTGGGTCTTTGGTTTTGACCACCCTGAGTACATTGGTGGCACCAATATTCCCACTACCAGCATTTTTGACATCTACGCCTGCAAACTGCTTTGCTAAAAGATACCCAAAAGGGATACCTGAGACCAGATAGGTTGCTAGATAGAGTAGTATATTTTGATTGAACAGTTCCATTTTTTTTCCTTATCGTGCAATTTTAACTGAATTTGGATAAAATAGCCAATTATTATTCTTTTTAGGAGATAAACAAGCTATGCAAATTGATTATAAAAAAGAGATACTTAGACTCAAGAAAAAACTAGATGTCACAGTGGTCGCCCACTATTATCAGCGAGATGAAGTATTTGAGATGGGTGATATTGTTGGTGATAGCCTAGAGTTGGCACGTAAATCTCAAGAAGCGACAAGTGAGTGGATTGTATTTTGTGGTGTGGGGTTTATGGGGCAGAGTGTTAAGGTCATTGCACCAGAAAAAAAGGTACTCATGCCCAAAGTAGCCTGTTGTGCTATGGCGAGGATGATTGATGCAACCTATTTTGATGAGAGTGTCAAGTATATGGTAGATCGTGGGATTCCCAAAGAGGCGATTCTTCCTATCACCTATATCAATTCTGATGCTGCGGTCAAGGCCAAAGTAGGAGAGATGGGTGGGCTGGTCTGTACCTCCTCTAATGCATTTCAAATCATAGAGAAGGGGCTGGAGAGTGGCAAAAAGATTCTCTTTGTGCCAGACCGTTGTCTAGGACAGAATTTTGCCAACAGTATGGGGCTCAAGTCCTGTGTCATCGGAGAGGGAGAGTGTGATCCTGTAGAAGCAGATATTATTTGCTTCAATGGTTTTTGTTCCGTGCATCAGTATTTTACCGTAGAGGATATTGCCTTTTATCGTGAGCGATATCCTGATATCCTCATAGCTGTGCATCCTGAGTGTGACCCAACTATTGTCGAGGCTGCAGATTTTTCTGGATCTACTTCACAGCTGATTAAATATATTACAGAGTTAGCTCCTGAACAAAAAGTAGCCGTAGGTACAGAGTATAACTTGGTCAATCGTTTGCGACCCAACAACACCTTTGTCCTCTCCTCTACCAAACCAGAGTGTCCTACAATGAACGAAACAACCATAGAGGATCTCTATCTCGTACTCAAATCGATTGAGGATGGCACACCCATCAATGAGGTCACTGTAGATGCAGAGATCGCCAAGTATGCCAAGCTGGCACTTGATAGAATGTTGGCATTAAAGTAGTCTGGTATGCTCAAAGAGAATTTTATTAAGGCGATGATTTCCGAGGATGTAGGCAGAGGAGATCTCTTTGCACGCATTAGTCAAAGTAAGCCAATCACTGCCTATATCATTGCCAAGAGCGATGGGGTATTTGCTGGTAGAGACTATATCGATGTCATTGCCGAGATGTATGATGTTGCTTTTGCTTGGCAAGTCGAAGACGGAGATGCATTTGTCACAGGAGAGAGACTGGTGGAGATCAGTGGAGACTCCAAAGAGATACTCTCTCTGGAGCGTTCTATTTTGGATATGGCGTTGCATGCCAGCTCCATCGCTACACTGACAGCCAGCTATGTAGAGGCTATTGCAGATACAGGTGTCAAGCTACTCGATACCCGTAAAACCCGCCCACTACTAAGAGAGTTTGAGAAGTATGCAGTGCGCTGTGGTGGTGGACTCAACCATCGTATGGGGCTAGATGACTGCTTGATGCTCAAAGACACTCATCTCAAGACCATAGATGATCTTCTGGTATTTATGCAAGAGGTGAGACGCAAGATTCCTTTTACTTCCAAAGTAGAGATAGAGTGTGAAAGCTTGAAAATGGCTACAGAGGCGATGGCAGCTGGTGCAGATATCATCATGTGTGATAACATGAGCCTAGAGGAGATCAGAGAGGTTGTGTCATATCGCAATGCCCACTATCCACATATCCTACTCGAAGCCAGTGGCAATGTGACACTAGGGACTATCGGGGCAATTGCTCAGACAGGGGTGGATGCAATCAGCTCAGGCAGCATCATTCATCAGGCCAATTGGATTGATCTCTCTATGAGAGTGGATGGGTAGAGGATGCATAGTGCCATAGAGACTGCCCATGATTTTCAGGCACTATTGCAAAAGCATAGACAGATTACGGTACTTTCACATATCAATCCTGATCCTGATGCTATCGGCACAGCGTTGGGGGTATACAGTTGGCTCAAAGAGCAAAACTATCAAGCAGAAGTGGTCAATTTCAGTGAAGATATCCCTCATTTTTTAGATTTTTTGCCCTATTTCTCAAAAATCAAACGAAAAATGGACTTTGAGGATTCTCTTATTATAACCTGTGATTGTGGCAGTATCGATAGGGTAGGGTTTGCTATCAAAGATCGAGCCATCATCAATATCGACCATCATCTAACCAACCAACAGTTTGGTCTGTTGAATATTGTTGACCCAGGTGCAGTCTCTAGTTCTCAGGTAGCCTATGCCCTACTCAAGTCACTCTCTCCGATTTCACAGCAGAGTGCTACGGCCTTTTATGCGGCATTGGTTTCAGATACACGTAACTTCACCACAAGTAATATGCATCAAGGCATCTTTGGTCTGGCCTCTGAGCTTGTATCGTTGGGTGTAGATATGATAGAGGTGTCACAAAAAATGCTTCATCGTCGCTCTTTGGCATCGTTGCGGGGATTAGGGGTTGCACTTGGTTCACTAGATTTGCGTGAAGATGCACAGATTGCTATACTGACGATGTCTCGAGAGGATATGCGCAAAACAGGTGCACGGATAAGTGATTTGGATGGGGTAGTAGATTATGCAAAATCACTCACTACCGTAGAGGTGGCAGTGATGTTGCAGGAGAGGGAGAATGAGATCAAAGTTTCACTGCGTAGTAAAACCGTAGATATCAGTGGTGTTACTACTTTCTTTGGCGGTGGAGGGCATAGTACCGCTGGAGGATTTGAAATCAAGGATATAGCCTTAGATCAACTCTCCAGCAGGATAGTTGAAGAGATCAAAAAGAGAGGATTAATCCAATGAGAAGACGATATAGCGTAGGATACAGACGTAAAAAAAGTATCTGGCCTAAGTTTTTGTTGCTCTTGATGGTGATGGGTGGTGCTGGAGGGTACTTTATCTATACATCACCTAAGTTTGAACGAATCAAGCCAAGCATCGATGCCCCCAAAGTTGCCTTTTTGGGGAGCAGCAAGCCTATCAAAGTGATACTCAAAGACAACCGTGCTTTGGGTCAGTACCAAGCCTATTTTAGTGATGGACATCGTACGATAGTGGCATCATCTGGTGGTTTTGATATGCCTATGCAGGAGACAGAGATATCCATTCCTTTCCCCCCACAAATAGAGGAGAGCAAGGAGGGTGTCAAATGGAATCTTACTATCGTAGTCAAAGACAAAAGCCTATGGAACTATATCGATGAGAATATGGCGATTAAGACGGTTCATATTATCGCAGATACAAAGCCACCAGAGGTCTCAATCGTAGCAAAAAGTGCCACAATGGCTAGAGGTGGTAGCGCATTGGTGATTTTCAAAGCCAAAGATGCCAATCTCAAGGAGGCGTATGTGCTTTCAGGAGGTGTTAAATTTAAAGCCACACCCTATAAACAAGAGGGCTATTATGCCACACTCATTGCTTGGCCATTTAAGCAGAAGCGTATCAATATATTTGTTGTAGCCAAAGATATAGGGGGCAATATTAGCAAGAAAAAAGTAATATTCCCCAAGGTGCATCGAAAATATAAAATATCTAGAATAGTTGTATCAGACCGTTTTTTGGATGGCAAGATTGTAGAGGTAGCAAACAAAGACCCCAAGGCCTCCAAAATACATAATAGACTCAAAAGATTCAAGGCAGTCAATGAGACCATGCGTATCAATAATGAGAAGTTGATTCATAAATTTTCAAAACGTGTGCCTGAAAAACTCACAAAGCCATGGAGGATTCATGCTTTTTATCCTCTAAAAAGTGCCAAAGTGGTAGCAGATTTTGGAGATGAGAGACACTATGCCTACAGAGATAAAACCAAAGAGATTTCTCTCTCCTATCACGTAGGATACGATTTTGCCAGTACCAGACATGCCCCGATCAAGAGTTCCAATCGTGGTACAGTGGTATTTTCTGACCTCAATGGTATCTATGGAAAGATGCCT
>CAZEIN010000068.1:0-3453 GCA_964512425.1 uncultured Sulfurovum sp. | reverse complement strand
TTGCCAGAGAAGCAGGCGGATACAAGTATCTGCTCTATCTGTTTCTCTTTACTACAGTGACGGCGTGGGTGTTCTCGTTTATTACCTATCGGGTGTTGTTGTAGCGTATTTCACAACCCCACCGTCATCCTGAACTCGATTCAGGATCCAGGGCTTAGCATGACAGGGCAGATGCCAGACATACCTGTTGCTTTGAGCCGTGGATTCCGTGTCAAGCACGGAATGACAGAGTGTGATATGGATATGCCTTGTGGAGTTTCTTTGTATGACTCCACCGTTCTTCACCGTCATCCTGAACTCGATTCAGGATCCAGGGCTTGGCAGGGCATGGCAGATATGCCAGACATACCTGTTGCTTTGAGCCGTGGATTCCGCCTCAGGCACGGAATGACAGAGTGTGATATGGTCATTCGGGTACACTGTTGGATTTGGGTTTATAGTTCTTCTTGGTACTTGACTATACCCAGGAGAATAATTTTTTCACGGGTATGGTCTACGAAGTAGGGGATGACATAGCCCTTGAAGATATAGTCCCTGATATGTTCATTGTCAAAATAGATTGATTTTCGGAATTTATAGGGCATATCTGGGATGGTATAGAGTCTTGTCTCTAGTCGAGCTAAAAAATCCAATGCAGCAGATAGGCTGTCTCTAGCAATAAAATCGAGCACGGCATCGAGTTTTTTCTCAAATCCTCTCCCTTTCTCGATGGTCATTTAGCTCTGTCTTTGCAGTAGGCGTTTACGTGTATCATCCCAGTACTCCCCGTCCACAAGAGAAAAAGTTTTTGCACTACTGTTTCGATACTCTTCCAATGCTTGATGGAGCTCTCGTTGCTCCTCGATAAATGCGGCATCTTTCTCATTGCTTTTGATAAATACTTTTTCTTTTTGCGACTCAATAAAATGTAAAAAATCCTGCATGAAACTATCTGCTACTTCTACTGTCAATGTTTGCATGATACCTCCTGTATGGTTGATGGTTATTATAGCATATTTAGCTTTTGCAAGCTACCAGCATAACCCCACCGTCATCCTGAACTTGATTCAGGATCCAGGGCTTGGCATGGCATGGCAGATGCCAGATATGCCTGTTGCTTTGAACCGTGGATTCTGTGTCAAGCACGGAATGACAGTGTATGGCATGAATATGATTTGACAAGGTGCGACCATGTCGCACGCTCCTCCCGATAATGCATTGTGTGGGTATTGTTTTATCCGTGTTTGCCGAATTGACATGGAGAATATACCGCGTCACCTAATTTGTATACCCATGATCGTGTGACATGGTCACACTACGGGGTGGAGATGAACCTCTTGTTTGCTATCCATCCCCTAAATGCCCTCTGCACCTCTGGTGATGAATCCAGTCGTAAACGTGTCCAGCTCTCGTCTTCGTTTTGCCAATCCTCGTGCCATGGATTGATGGCTTGGAATTGTATGTATGGGTTGGATAGGATAGTGGTAAAGGCATCATTGAGCCAAGCACTTTTGTTGCCGTCTGGATGGTTGTCTACCACTCCAAACTCTAGTAGAGCGATAGGATTTTTTGTTGGGATAGCAGTGAAATCATCTGCATAGTCCTTGAGTTGGGTTGAGAACCCTAGTCCTTGCCACTCTTCAGTGGGTGTCTGTGCACCATAGAGACTGAAGCCTATCCAGTCGATGTAGTTGTCTCCGGGGTAGTAATAGTGGGGTTTGTTCCATGCCTCATAGGGGAGGGTGGCATAGTTGTAATGAAACATCCATGTGATGTGGGTCACTCCCTCAGTACGAAAGAGATCGATGATATGACGGTAGGCATCACGGTGGCGTTCGGGTCCGTCGGGATAGGCAGGATCACCGTACTTGTCTGTAGTAGCTCCTCCGTTGAAGATACCGCTCCAGGGGAACCAGTCTCCATTCATCTCTAGTGCGAAATCTGCCAGTATCGGTATGCCATCTGCTTTGGCATCTTTTGCCCACTGCTTGAGCCCTTTATCAAAGACACCATCGATGATTTTTTGGAGTGTGTATTTCTGCTCTGGATGTCCCTGTATCTCATCGCTGCGAGGCATGAGCCTGACATAGGGGATAGTGCCTGTATCTGCTATTGTATGGATCTTGATCTTAGGATAATGGATCCCATGCCACCAGTTGTTGGAGAAGCATGCCCAGAGAATCTTTTTGCCTGCTATGGATTCAAAATTATGTATACGTTTGGCAGTCACAGTCTCTTCTGCTCCGCCAAAGTCAGGGAATGCTCCGAAGTATATCTTATCTTTTGCGGGAGAAGAGAGTGTTGTGGCTGTCTCTGTACCGGTTGCACTTCCACAAGAGACACTGATCAGCACAAAGACCAAACCCAATAACGGGACGATGCGTTTCATGTAAATCCTTTGAGTATTTCCAAGATTGTAGCAGAAAATAAAAAATAGTACAATAATATTATTTAATATTTGACACCCGACCCCATAGTATATACTGAATGTAAGTGCAGTATATTAATTGAAAGAAATATAGAATCACATATATCAATATATCTTGATATATAAAACTATTTGTGCTATACTGCTACAACCATAAAGGAGTTGAAACATCATGGATATTTTTCTCAAGACCATTGGTGCCGTCAATGATGAGACTCGTGTCTCTATTCTAAGGTTTATCCATAGCTGTGATGAGGTGTGTGTCTGTGATATTGAGTCCTCTTTTTCTATGATTCAATCTCGTGTTTCTAGACACCTTAAGATCCTCAAAGAAGCAGGATTCCTCAGAGTAGAGAGGCGAGGGCGTTGGGCATATTACAGTATCCCTGCGTCACTGGGTACATTTCATCAACATATACTCCAAGAGATTGGTTCGCTCGCTATAGTACTACCTCAATTGGATGCATCGTGCAAGCTAGAAACATGAAAAAAGTACTCATCATGTGTACAGGCAACAGCTGTCGTAGTATCATAGGGGAAGCGTTGGCAAATCATTTTTTAGAGGGGGTAGAAGCATACAGTTGTGGTGTGGCTCCCTCTGGACAGATAAACCCTAATGCCAAAAAAGTATTGCAAGCATATAGGTGCTGGGATGAGAAATACTATTCCAAACATCTAGATGAGGTCATCGATATAGATTTTGATCTGATAGTGACAGTTTGTGACCATGCCAGAGAGACGTGCCCCGTATTTCCAAAGCCAGTAAAGCAGCTTCACATAGGGTTTGAAGATCCAGATGGTAAAGCATATGAAGCATTTGAGCAGACATGTCTAGAGGTCAAAGAGATACTTTTAACAGAAATCATAAAAAATGTAGGAGAAATCAGATGAAAATAGAGATATTGGGAACAGGATGTGCCAAATGTAAAGCGATGGAAGCCAATGCGAAAGCAGCAGTTGCACAGATTGGTGGCTTTCATTCCGTGGTCAAAGTAGAGGATATTATGGAGATAATGGCATATAATATTGTCAGTACTCCTGGATTG
>CAZEIN010000067.1:0-6477 GCA_964512425.1 uncultured Sulfurovum sp. | reverse complement strand
GTGTCAAGCACGGAATGACAGAGTGTGATGTGGGTATGCCTTGTGGGGTTTCTTTGTATGATTCCGCTATTTCACCGTCATCCTGAACTCGATTCAGGATCCAGGACTTGGCATGACAGGACAGATGTCAGATATGCCTGTTGCTTGGAGCCGTGGATTCCGTGTCAAGCACGGAATGACAGAGTGTGATGTGGGTATGCCTTGTGGGGTTTCTTTGTGTGACTCTGCTATTTCACCGTCATCCTGAACTCGATTCAGGATCCAGAGCTTGGCAGGGCAGGGTAGATGCCAGATATGCCTGTTGCTTGGAGTCGTGGATTCCGTGTCAAGCACGGAATGACAGGGTGTGATGTGGGTATGGTTTTATCCGCATTTGCCGAATGGGCGTGGATAAAGAGGGTTATGCCCTCTTGAGCATTAGCCCTCGTATCTCATCCTCATCGGCTAGCTCTTTGTCATACTTGATGACCATCATGCCTTCGGTTTCGTTGACGTAGATGTCGTTGATACCTTGGGTGGTTTTGAGGGTAGCGAGTTTTTCTCTGTCGAAGGTCTCCGTATCGAGATAGACTGTTGCACGTAGTCCTGGGTTTCGCATCCCTGTGATCCAGAATGCCCAAAACACTGAGACGATCAGGACTGCGATGGCAACAGCACTTACACTTCCTAGTTCAAAGATCTTACCTGCTAGTGTGGCACCTACTCCCATACCGATATAGGAGAAGGTGTTGGCGACACCCAGTGCGGCACCTTTTTGGTGGGCTTTGGCGAACTTGCTGACAAAACTCTGTAGGAGTGGCTCGAACATGTTGAAGCCGATGAAGAAAAAGACCACACCCACACCAAAGACCCACAACACAGAGCTAAACCCCATGAGCAAAAAGGCTACCGCGATAAAACCGATAGAGATGAGAAAGACCTCTTTGCCTCGGTTGTACTTTTCCCCAAAGACCGCTGCTGGTCCCATGGCGATGATACCGAAGAAAACTGCTGGTAGATAGACTTTCCAAAACTCCCCCAGAGGTAGGTCAAATTTGGATTTGAGTACCAGCGGGATGAGGAAAAATGCAATCGCCATCGTAGAGCTATGAAACAAAAAGGTGACATACATCCGTAGTAGGTCTTTGTCTTTGAATACATCTCTGACTTTGGCCTCCTCCTCTGCAAACGAGTGCGTGATAGTGGGAGGCTCAGGCACTACAGTAAAGAGCAGCACAATAGAGACGATGGCAATGCCTGCGGTCATGTAGAAGAGGTTAGGCACACCCCCCTCAAAACCACCGATGATAGGTCCTATCACCATCGCAGCGGTAAATGCCAATGCGATCACCATCCCCATCACTGCCATAGCGTGGGCTCTCTCATCTTCGCGAACATGGTCACTAATCATCGCGATAATCACCGCACCAATCGCTCCAGCTCCTTGCAAAAACCGTCCGATGAGCAGTGTTGTGATGTCATCTGCTGTTCCTGCGATCACAGAACCTGCGGCAAAAATCAATAAGCCGATGAGAATCGTAGGTTTGCGTCCGATTTTATCACTGAGCATCCCAAAGGGTACCTGTAGTGCGGCCTGAGTCAGTGCATAGCCACCTACTGCCAACCCTACCAATGTAGCCGTAGAGCTTGTGAGTTCTGTGGCGTATGCAGAGAGCACAGACATGACCACAAAGAGCCCAAAGAATCGGAGACCGATAATGAGGCTCAAATGCCATACTTTAGCTATAATCTGTTTCATGGTATCCTTTCGATAAATAATGGGAGTCTAATTCGGATAATTATACTCCTAATAGTTTAATATGAGGTTAAAGATGCAGTTGGTACTAGCGAGCGGGAATAGCGGGAAAATACGTGAGTTTAAACAGCTCCTAGATGGTGAGATGAAAGCGTTCTCCGAACTTATGGAGGCATTTGAGATTGTGGAGGATGGTGATACCTTTGCCCAAAATGCCCTCATCAAGGCACGAGCCATCTATGCAAAGCTAGGTGATGCGTATCTGGTTATTGCAGATGATAGTGGTATCTCCGTGCCGCTACTAGAGCATACTCCTGGAATATACTCTGCACGCTATGCTGGGGTGGATGCTACTGCCAAACAAAACCTAGATAAACTCATCGCAGAGGTAGGCAAACAAACCCCAAGAACCCCTGCCTACTACACCGCTGCGATTGCTATCGTATCCAAATACGGTGAATATGTGGTGCATGGCTGGATGCATGGAGATGTAATCGCTGAGGCTAGAGGCAGCAATGGGTTTGGCTATGATCCGATGTTTATCCCTGAGGGCTATGACCAGACATTGGCAGAGCTGGATGATGGTGTGAAGCGTGCTATTTCTCATCGTGGGAAGGCTCTGGTTTTGGCGAAGCCTATAATCTGGATGCTAAATAGCAAGTAGCGTAAATGGGTATTAAAAAACCAAGCACAAAAGATGAACTAACAGAGTTTTTACTCTACACCACACTAACCCCAAACTATTGAATACAAAGAGAGTAGAAAAATGACAAAACAACAATTCACAAATGACCTCCAGATCCTCTACGATGAACTTCAGCAGAGACAATCAGAGCTCAATGGGTATTATCGGCTACTCGATGACGGTCATGAGGAGGCACAGAAGATTGTGGCTGATTTTTTGGAGAGTATGGACTTGGAGATGAGTGCAGAGCATCAGATGGCAGCACTCATCCGCATCGTCAATCTCCGGGAGGATGCACTAGAACAGGTACTTTCCCAGGCAGGCTTTGGTCAAGATGCCATCATAGAGAAAAAAGAGAAAGCCTATCAGTTTGCTCAGAATATTCATATGCAGCGCCATGAAGCACTCAACTCATGGATAGAATCAGAAAATCTTTTGACCCCTTTTTACCGTATGTTGATTTATGGAGTGCATGCAGTAGGGATCGCAATGAGTGCATGGCAGAGCCATTGGACGAGTCATATTATTCATGGTGTCAACCGTGATCTGTTCAAAGCATTCAAAGGAGATGAAGAGAAAATATTTCAAATGCTCCAAGACAAAGCACTCTTGGATTGCCATGAGGGTGAAGTAGGAGATCGTTGTTATTCTGCACTGCACAAAGATATCCGTAGCGGAGAGTATCGTAGTCTAGCGTATGCCACACTGTTTAGAGAGGAGGTCTCTTCTGTAGCAGATGCACTCGATGCACTCATACATCTACTTGATGAGCTAGAGGATGAGGTTTACGGGCAAGAGGAGGCTTGGATTGCGTATTTTGCTGCTATTAGAGAAGCCTTGATGCACACCAAGCCCGATGAGCTGATAAGCAAATGGGCAGAGGTAGACAGAAAATGGATGGCGATTACAACGCCTATGCAAGTGGGTCACCCGCTAGAATACTACGAGGATCACTATCGTAAAGCGGTAGCACTAGAGTGGGATCTGCGTATCATCAACCCCAAGCTCCAAGAGGGTTCACCTACCAGATCCAATATAAAACAATTTGCTTCAGGCATGGCTGAGGAGTTTGGCACGCTAGCAGAGCAGACGATGCGCAAGAACCTACAGCAGGTAGAGGAGACACAGCTCTATATAGGACAGCCGATGCTCTACTATGGAGCAGAGTTCAATGGGCTTTTCTCTGCACAGGTGGTGCCCAATGATGAGCAGGTCTCAGCAGAGCTTGGCAAAAAGATATTTGCCTATGCGGATTTTGTGATGGAGAGCAAAAAATCCAAACCTACGATGCGACTCTCCGTAGAGATCATGGGAGCGGATTTTGTACAGAAGCAAAAGGCACTCATCGAAAATAACCCAGCACTCTGGCAAGAGATCTATGATATCTCTACGATAGGGCATGAGTTTGGGCATATCCTTTGGATTGATTCGGATACTGAAACTATGATGAACACAACAGGACAGTTCAAAAATATCGAAGAATTCAAGGCTACTGCTGGCGGGCTCATGGCATTTTTTGCCAATGAGAGGGAGGCACTCAAGGAGCATATTATTGATGATGTAGTGAGCCGTGCAGTAGGGCTCATGGCATGGCGTGAAGTGGGTGAAGTATTGCCTTATTATTGTGAAGGGCTGATTCATCTGCATCTACTTTTTGGCTCAGGAGTGATACGGTATGAGGAGGAAATCTCTATCGACTATAGTCAGTATGATGCGATGAAAGAGGCATATCAGGATGCCTATCGCCAGCTGGCACAATGCTACCTGAACAAAGAGGATGCAGGGAAATATCTCAGTGACTATACGATCAAAGAAGGGGCAGTCTATCTGCCTATAGATACAAAAGTTCGTGCGTTTGTTGAGTATTATTATGCGCAATATAGGCTCATTGGACAGCAAGTATGGCAATAGTATAGAGGTTCATTCTGCTTCAAACCATATTCTAACCTCTCTTTCGCTATAATCCTAGTCAACTACGCCGTCGTCATGATGGCGATTGCGAGGATGAAAATGCTACACCTACTACTACAAATCATAGTATCATCGGTATCTAGAGCTCTTGGGAGTATTCAATGATTTTTGAACATGAGATACCCAACGGCAGTCATCTCTATTTTGGAGAGAGTGCCCGTATCAAACGCTCTATCGAGAATGGTTCTGCACTGTTGCTGGAAAAGCAAGGCTACCAAGAGATTGTCACACCATTGTTTTCCTATCACCAGCATGAGAGTTTTGGGAGCAAGAAGCCTCTGGTTCGACTCAATGATGATGCCAACCATGAGGTGAGCCTGCGTGCAGACTCTACGGCTGATGTGGTGCGCATCGTCACCAAACGACTCGGACGTAGCAGTGATGCCAAAAAGTGGTTTTACATCCAGCCTATTTTTACTTTTCCTACTACAGAGCAGTATCAGATTGGTGCTGAGCTGATAGAGGGAAGCTTCCATGAAGCGTGTCAGATGAGTATCTCACTGCTCTCTCATCAGATGATTACACCTATGCTACAGATTGCCAATATCGCTATCCCTGCACTGCTACATGAGCGGTATGGTATCGCTATGGTGGATATCAAATCTATGAATGTGGAGAAGATTTTGGAGTCAGGATTGCCATGGATGGAGAAGCTGGTGCAGATTCACAAAGTAGAGGATTTGGAGGATGTGAGTATGTTCCCCTCGGATATTGCTTTTGAGCTCCAGCAGATAGCAGAGGAAGCCCAAAGGCTCTCCTATGAGAGGATTGTGATCTCACCACTCTATTATGCACAGATGCGTTACTATGACTCACTGCTGTTTAGAATGTTTGAAGAGAACCGTGTCTTGGCAACAGGGGGCATCTACAGTGTGGATGAGGTACGTGCAGCAGGATTTGCAATCTATACAGATGCCTGTGTCGAAAAATTAATACAAAAGGGTAACCATGCCTAACAAAGCAGATTTGATTGTCGGTCTCCAGTGGGGAGATGAAGGAAAAGGAAAGATTGTTGACCATATGGCACAGACGCATGATTATGTCTGTCGTTTTGCTGGAGGGCACAATGCGGGACATACCATTGTCATCGGTGACAAAACCTATGCACTTCATCTGATTCCATCAGGGGTACTCAACCCAGAGGCAAAAAATATCGTAGGCAATGGTGTCGTACTTTCACCTGTGGATTTCATCGAGGAGATGGAGCAGTTTGATGATTTAGAGGGGAGACTGTTTCTCTCAGACAAGGCACATGTACTGCTACCCTACCATGCGCTTATCGACCAAGCCAGAGAGCGGATGAAGGGTGACAAGGCCATCGGTACCACAGGCAAGGGTATTGGACCTGCTTATGGAGACAAAGTTGCCAGAGTCGGACATAGGCTCGGAGAGCTTCTCGATCCTGCAAAACTCACAGCCAAGATCATGACCTTTTTTGAAATCAACAAAAAAGTTTTTGATGCGATGGGCGTAGAGCTTCCAAACGAAGGAGCTCTGTTGGCGGAGTTGGAGGGCTATAGAAAAGTGCTTGCTCCCTATATCACCGATACCACACAGATGATGTGGCGTATACTCGATGAGGATAAAAAGGTACTCCTAGAGGGTGCGCAGGGTACGATGCTTGATATCGATCATGGCACCTATCCCTATGTGACCTCCTCCAATACCGTGAGTGCAGGTGCTTGTGCAGGACTCGGGCTCAACCCCAAGGATATCGGTAGAGTGACAGGCATCGCCAAAGCCTACTGTACGAGAGTGGGTAATGGTCCTTTCCCTAGTGAGGACTTTGGTGCAGAGGGTGACAAGCTCAGAGAGAATGGTCACGAGTTTGGCACGACCACAGGCAGACCTCGTCGATGCGGTTGGTTTGATGCTGTGGCGATGCGTCATGCAGTGCGTGTGAATGGTGTCGATCAGGTTGCACTCATGAAGCTAGATGTACTAGATGGCTTTGCAGAGGTCAAAGTCTGTGTCGCGTATGAAGTAGATGGCAAAGAGATTGACTATGTACCGTATGACCTAGAGGATGCCAAGCCTATCTATCAGAGTTTCCCAGGTTGGGAGAAAACAGAAGGCGTGAGGGTCT
>CAZEIN010000066.1:0-10769 GCA_964512425.1 uncultured Sulfurovum sp. | reverse complement strand
AAAGTGCTTCTCTGATTCGTACCCTTGTCTGATATATCCCTTGGCTTGCTTTTCTAGGTGAATCTGCTTGGTGTAGCCTACATAAAGCGTTCCTCTGTCTTTTGGATAATAGGTGACATGATACCCTGGTGGCAAAATACTCATCATATTGGTATCAATTAAATCAATCTTTTCTTCTTTTGCATCTGGTGCAGAAGTGCTGTTTTTTTGTATCCTATTGATCCGTGTTTGACCAATAAACTCTGAAAAAACCTTTTTTGTATCAGGGTCTGTTACAGCAAAAAAGTATAAATTTTCTACAGATGAAAGGAGATTTTTCCTATCCTCTTCATCTTTTGGCAGATACTGAATCGTCGGCAACAGCAATGCCCCCGTTGATCTGGCCTTGGTATGGAGAGATTTCTTGAGATCGCTATCAAGCAATGAATAGAAAGTTAAGTACTCATCCAGGACATAGAGTATAAATTGCTCATCTGTAGGATCTGTAACGGTCAACTGTAATTTATAGAGCAATGTCAAAAATGCTGCGATAAAAGGAATATTGGCTCTTGAAACCTCTTCAATAGTATGCAAAAATACCCGTGAATCATTCGGTCTCATGAAAAAATCACTAAAGAGGAAGAGTTTATAGTGATAATGCTCTGCTGTCTTTTGCATATAAAGCATTTTTACAAATATCTCAAAGGAGGATTCCAGCGTGGCCACAATGGACTGCTCGGTTTTACTTGTCCCTTCTCTAGTCAACTGAAAATAATACAAGGTATTGTGAATAAACTTCTCCATTTTCTCTTCGACCGGAATTGTATCATCTTGCTTAATTTCATTAAATTGTTCCTCAAAGCGCAGTGCTGCCATAGTCGTCCAAAACTTATCCCCTTTGTCGCCAGCAACAGCGAGAAAAAAAGCATGAAAGAAATCCAATATTAGCGACACAGGCAATCCTCTCTCGTTATCCAAAAAGAAATCCCAATAAATCCCTCTCTCTTCGAGATGGTTTATAATGTAGTCTTTCTCTTGACGATAAAAATACTCTGTTAGTTCCCCTTTTGTATCATGGATAATCATGCGTCTTTGAGTCTGAGCATACTGCTGCATAATATTAAGCAAAAAGACTGTTTTTCCTTGACCCATGGATCCTACAATCAGCGATCCTTTCTTGAGATCGGACCATCTCCTGTAAAGAGGTTTTTTTTCAATTCTTTTTGCTAGTCTCTTTCCGAAAAATGAAAAATGAGACTTGGTTCTTGGGTCAGCAAAAGAAAAGCTATTGATATAGAATGTATCCTTTTTGCGAGACATTCGCAAAAGAATACTAGATGCAGATGTCCATTTTATTGAATTTGGCAATGCTCTCCTGAAATTAGGAAAACTACTATTTTCCGAGGGGATTCCTTTAATAACCTTCTCTCCATCTACTTCCTTGTCACTTATTAGTGCCCCCGCTTCATACCCAACAACTGCCAATATAGCAGAAAGGAAAGGAACACCCGAAAGCTTGCCCATAAAGAACGCCATTATCGCCATAGGTAATTTCAAATTCATTGCATTACTCCTGTTTTATAAATTATCATAATAACTCAAACTCTCCTCTATCCATTTGATGGGTTTTGTCTCAACAACATAAGGGGCTGAGATATCGCTTCTCTTTTTTTGATAAAGGGACAAGCGCATTTTATTGATAGGGTCATCTAGCGGTGTTTTTCCTTTTATGTATACCTTAACTCCTTTGATTGTCCACCGAAATAGCTTCATCGAATCTCCGTAAGATACCCGAATACAGCCATGGGAATCTGGATACTCTGCCAAGGTCCCTGCATGGATAAAGATACCACTATTTGTAATTCTTTGTGCATAGGGCATTTTAGCACCTCCCCTGATACCTCTTTCTTTATCTTTGATAGGGTAGCGATTAGAGATATGCATTTTTTCCTTATCTAAGATGGTAAATTTTCCTCTTGGAGTGATATATCCAGCTTTGCCTGTTGTTACTCTTCCTTGAATAATAATTTTCCCATCCTCCCTAGCTTGAAATGTTTGCGATGCCAACTCAATAATAATCTGCTTTTCACCATACAATGCAGAAACCCATGCAGAAACCAATAGTATTCTTATGAATATTACTTTCATGGTGATTCTCCAATATTCAGCCCCAAGCTCCTCTTGAGATCCCTAGAAATTTTTATCCAATTCTTTTCAACTAGATAGCGCTTACTCAGTGCTTTGGTGTACTTGAGTGTCGCCGTGCGTTGTATTTTCTCAAGCTCTAGAAAGTGTGAGGTTATATTTTTTTCCTCCCTTGTGACCGAAATAAGACTTGCATTCATATAGATACTTACAGCAAGAGATACGATGATATATTTGAGTGCTATTGACTGCATGCTGTCATCTTTCCATCTGTGCGACTCTATTTTGTTGCTTTTCCTCTTTGATCTCTCGAAGTGCTACTTGTGCTTCTTGCTTGCTAAGATTTGCTTCTTTCTCTAAAAATGATTTGGGTGTCATTTTCTCTTTTGTCTCTTTTTGCTCAATTTGATTATCAGCGGTAACCCTATATTTATCCTTATCAATTCCATGATTTTCCGAAGCATATCTTAAAGCATCACTTGCTTTTGTAAATTTTTCTAATTTTCTATTTTGTTCCGTTCTATTTTCTATCTCCTGTTGCATAATACGCTTAAAATAATCGGAACCTG
The DNA here is from genome assembly GCA_964512425.1 of uncultured Sulfurovum sp. Taxonomy (GTDB): domain Bacteria; phylum Campylobacterota; class Campylobacteria; order Campylobacterales; family Sulfurovaceae; genus JAAXPZ01. Next base: position 8,076 of record CAZEIN010000066.1, on the reverse strand, counting down.
TAATCTCTACATCATCTGGCTCCCATCCTTTTGCTTCCATGAGCTCTACCATCGCTTTGGCCTGCTCTCTTTCGGTTCCTTGACCAGATGCCACCATACTGTCTTTTTTGTCTACAATGGTAATTGATTTTTCCTTGTGTTCAAATATGATTTGTTCTTTTTCATTGTCATAAGAAATATCATACTTTTCAGCGAAACTGCCACGCATCAGTGTGTGGTCAATCCTGTCTTTGTAAGATTCGGGGGTTAACGCTACTGCTTCAGGCTGTTCTTTTATGGGATTTGTATAGGCAATCTCCCCTAGCGTCTCTTGTGTCTTCTTTTGTGCATCTATCTTGTGCTGCTCTTCAATATCTATTGGTGCCATATTTTCCTCCTTCTAGCGTAATCTTACCATATTATCAATTTGTATGCAAGTTTTAGTGTAGATTATCCACAGCAAAAATGAAGCTCCTCAACCCAAGGGTACGAGGTATCTTTGGACTAGATGTGATACGCACAGCAAATGAACTGTGATATAATACCACCATAAAAAAAGGAACCCCATTGAAAACCAACCAAATCCTCACCGGCATCATCACCCCACTCAAACTCAGTACCCAAGAGATTCTCGATATCTATCAACTCACTAAACTTCCTATGACAGAATCCAGACTCGCTACACTCATGCATACAGAAGATGAGAGAGATTTTACACTATGTAGTTACGAAGAGTTGGGGGCCTTTCTCGATGGGCTCATCCTCTTCAAGAGAGGCCCCTCTCCGAGAAAACCAAAAGAAGATATAGTCATCCCTCTCACCCATAACCTCATCCTCAAAAAACTCCGTATCGCTCTAGAGCTCAAAGAACCTGAGACAGAGATCATCTTCTCTCTAGGAGAAGCAGAGCTGAGTAAACAAGAACTCAAATCTCTCTTTCGCAAAGAGGATCACAAAAACTTCCGAGCCTGTTCAGATGCACTGCTCATGGCATTTTTAGAAGGACTGGATGAGTATTATTATGATGGTGTAGAGGGTTAAACCCAAATTATGCAATAGAATTGCCAAATATCCTACTGATGCTTGGGTTATATCTCCAAGACCAGCTTCACAGGGCAGTGATCACTGCCCATGATATGATCTAGTATCTCTGCATCGACAATCTTGTCTCTCAAATCCTCAGAGACAAAGAAATAATCAATCCGCCAGCCCACATTACGTGCCCTCGCACCTGCACGGTAGCTCCACCAGCTATAACGATCAGTTGCCTCGCCATGCACATGGCGAAAAGTATCGACATAGCCATTCTCTACCAACTTGTCCATCCATGCTCGTTCGATAGGAAGAAACCCAGAAGTACCCTCATTGGCTTTGGGGCGGGCAAGGTCTATCTCAGTGTGGGCAGTGTTGACATCTCCACAGACGATAATCGATCTGCCCTCTGCTCTGAGGCTGTTGATATGTGCCAAGAAGCGGTCATAAAATGCCAGCTTGTATGCCAATCGCTCCTCATTGCGTTGTCCATTGGGGAAGTAGACGTTAAAGTAAGAGATATTGTCAAAATGATAGGCATTAATCCGCCCCTCATCGAGAATATCTATATGAGGACAGCAGTCTGCCTCTCCTTTGATGTCCGTATAGAGTGCGACTCCTGACTGCCCTTTTTTTGAAGAGGAATTAATGCTCTGAAACTTATATTTGCGTGCAAAAATACTCTCAGGAATCTGCTCTGCCTCTGCCTTGATCTCCTGAAGTCCGAGGACATCCACCTCAGCTTCATCGATCCAACGCAGGGCTTCTTTTTTCTCCACAGCTCTGATGCCATTGACATTCCAAGAGACAAATGTGACTTTGCTACCCATTAGTCCACCAAGACAATCGTGTCTGCTTGGGTAGTAATCATACAGAGAAAGGTATAACTACACCCATAACACGCCTCATACGAGTGCGGCACACCTGCAGGGATATAGAGAAAATCTCCTGCTTTGGCACGGTAGGTCTCCTCCCCGATAAGCACCTTGGCTTCACCACTGAGAACATACTGCTGATGCTGTATCTCATTGGTATGGTGAGGCATACTCCCGCCCTCTTCGAGTGTTACTTTTCTAACGAGAAAATCCTTTTCATTCACAGGAGAGAGCACTGCAATAGAGGCATTTACTGTTTTGGGGATACTGACGGTTTTGATGTCGTTACTTGCTTGACAATACATGGTTTTCCTTTTAGTGGTGCGGTCATATAGTGCCACAATTATAGTCAAATTACTTATAAAACAATATATAAACAAGCTATAAAGAAAAGACTATCCTCTTTTATGGTAAAATAATCTCTTTTTCCGAAAAAGGAGATAGCCATGAGACATTTTTTAACACTCAAGGATTTTAGCAAAGCAGAATTGCTAGAGATGATTGATCTCGCACGCAAAATCAAAAAACAGACCAAAGAGCGACAGTTTGTACCCTACCTGGAGCACCAGACACTAGGGATGATCTTTGAAAAGAGCTCTACGCGTACGCGTGTGAGTTTCGAGGCAGGGATCTATCAGCTGGGTGGTATAGGGCTGTTTCTCTCTGCCAATGATATTCAGCTAGGGCGTGGTGAGCCGATGAAAGACACCGCTAGAGTCATCTCACGGATGGTTGATATGGTGATGATACGTACCTTTGAGCAGTCCAAGCTCGAAGAGTTCGCTGCCCACTCCAAAGTACCTGTGATCAATGGGCTCACCGATGCCTACCATCCCGTACAGCTCATGACAGATTATCTGACGATGCTAGAGTTTGGTAAAACAGAAAATCCAGTGGTCACCTATATCGGTGATGGTAACAATATGGCTCACTCATGGTTGATGCTAGCGAGCATCCTTGGATTTGAGCTGCATATCGCTACCCCAAAAGGGTATGAGTGTGATGCTGCTATCATCGCAGATGCACAGGCACTTGCCCTATCTAGTGGTGCCAAGCTCAGCTTTGACAATGACCCTATCGCTGCCGTGACAGGATGTGACGTGGTGACCACAGATACATGGGTTTCTATGGGGCAAGAGGAGGAGAAAGAGCAACGCCTCAAAGATTTTGCAGGCTATATGGTAGACGAAACACTCATGAGCCATGCCCAGAGTGATGCGATCTTTCTCCATTGCCTACCTGCTTACCGTGACTATGAAGTGAGCGAAGAGACTTTTGAAAAATATGCAGAAGTGATCTTTACCGAAGCAGAAAACCGCCTCCATGCCCAAAAAGGGATCATGGTATGGCTCGACCAACATAGATAAACAAGGATAACCATTGAGCCAAATAGATTTAGAAAAATTTAGCAAATACTCCAAGCCAGGCCCTCGATATACCAGCTACCCTACCGCCCTAGAGTTTGATGAGAAATTTGATTATGATAAATATATCCAATACCTAGAAAACGGCACCGAGCAGATCTCTATCTATATCCATCTGCCTTTTTGTCGTAGTGCCTGTTACTTTTGTGGGTGCAACGTGGTCTTTACCTCCAAGGAGAGCAAACTCAGTGACTATATCGTCTACCTCAAAAAAGAGATCGACATCCTCGTCCAGCATCTTGATAGCAGCCGTGAGCTCATCCAGTTTCACTTTGGCGGTGGGACACCTACCTACTATAAGGATTTTGAACTCGATGAGATCATCTCCTATGTCAAGGAAAAAATCCCAAACTGGAGCCCAGAAGCAGAAGTCAGCGTAGAGATTGATCCACGCTTTTTCAATGAGGATCAAATGAAAGTCTTCAAAAAGCACGGCTTTACTCGTATCAGCTTTGGTGTGCAGGATTTTGATCCCAAAGTCCAAAAAGAGATTCACCGTATCCAACCCTACGATATCACCAAAGAGGCTGTCGATTTGGCACGCAGATATGGTATCGAGAGTATCAATATGGATCTGATTTATGGATTGCCTTATCAGACTTTTGAAAGCTTTTCCAAGACACTCGAAGAGGCATTTAGTATCGAGCCTAATCGTTTGGCAGTGTTCAACTATGCCCATGTGCCATGGCTGAAAAAAACCATGCGTAAATTTGATGAGACCACTCTGCCCTCACCAGATGTCAAGCTCAAGATTTTCCAGCATACGATCAATTTCTTTGAGAGTAATGGCTACAAGATGGTCGGCATGGATCACTTTGCCAAGCCAGATGATGAGCTCTTTGGTGCGATTGCCAAAGGAGAGCTACACAGAAACTTCCAAGGCTACACCACCAAGGGCGGTGCCAACCTCATCGGTATCGGACTCACCAGTATCGGTGAAGGCAGCAGATACTATGCACAAAACACCAAAGACATGAAAGCCTATGAAGCAGCCATCGATGCAGGCAGACTGCCTTTTGAAAAAGGCTTGGAGCTTACAGATGATGATTTCTTGCGAAAAGCAGTCATTATGGAGCTTATGGCAAACTTCTCCATCGATATCAAACGGGTAGAGAGAGAACATGGCATTGATTTTGGTGCATACTTTTCAGATGCACTAGTGGAGCTAGAGGAGTTTGTAGAGGGTGATTTGGTCACCATCACAGAGGAGAAAATCTCCGTCAGTCCCACAGGCACCCTGCTCATCCGAAATATTGCTATGCCTTTTGATGCCTATATGCACCAGTATGGTGGCAACAAAAAGAGCTTCTCCAAAACGGTCTAAGAGAATCGGCATCTGCCGACAAACATGCACATAGCCGTTTTCCCATAGGATAAGAGAGAAACATGAACCAACTAGAAGAGATCTTCGATTTCACCAAAACCAGTGACGCATGCATCAAATGTGGTAAATGCATCCCTGTATGCACTATCCACCAAATCAACCCTGATGAGACCACCTCCCCCAGAGGGTTCATCGAACTTCTAGGGGCTTACAAGCAGGGGCATTTGGAGTTAGACAAGCGTACCAAAGATATCTTTGAGAGCTGTTTTCTCTGTACACAGTGTGTGGATGTCTGCCCCAATTCACTGCCCACAGATATGGTCATCGAAGAGGTCAGAGCCCGCATCGCCAACAAATACGGTATCGCATGGTTCAAGCGTGCATTCTTCACCCTCTTGCGTCACCGCTGGTTGATGGATTGGATGATGAAGCTGGGTTACACCTTTCGTACTTGTGGATTCAAAGAGGATACCAAACGTGGCGGCATGGTCCCACGCTTCAACATGCCTATCATCAAAAGCGGCAGACTCCTCCCTAGTCTATCCAAGACCAGTTTTATGAACAAATACCCAGAGGAGATTCCTCATGGTGGCAAGCGTCGTGTAGCGATCTTTATTGGCTGTTTGGGCAACTACAACTACACAGGTATCGGAGACAGTCTCATCGAGATCCTCGCAGAGCTAGGTATCGATGCTTTTATCCCCAAAGAGCAGTCCTGCTGCTCCGCACCAGCCTATTTCACAGGAGACTTCTACACCGTAGAGACCCTAACCAAAAAGAATATCGCCTATTTTGAAACCTTTATCGATGAAGTAGAAGCGATCATTATCCCAGAAGCCACCTGCTCAGCCATGATCAAGCATGATTGGGAAGTATTCCTACGCAACCAAGGCATGGATACGTGGGCTGATCGTGCCAAAGAGCTAAACAAAAAGATATTTATGGCAACAGAGTGGTTTGAGAAACATACCGATCTCAAGGAGAAGCTTGCTGCCAAAGGCAAAAAGTTTGAGGAGACCGTCACCTACCATGATGCCTGCCATGCCAACCTCATCCAAGGCATCTCCAAGGAGCCTAGAAATCTCCTCTCACAAAATTATGAGATTATAGAGATGCATGACTCTAGTAGGTGTTGTGGGTTTGGTGGGGTCACGATGCAGACAGAAAAATACCACCTCGCCGAAGCAGCAGGCAAGCCCAAAGCCGCCATGATCCGTGACACAGGTGCACAAATCGTCTCAGCAGAGTGTAGTGCCTGCCGTATGCAGATCTCCAACTCTCTCCATCAAGCAGAGGTAGATGTGGTGTTCAAAAACCCTGTCGAGCTCATCGCAGAAGCATTAAAATAATACCAAATCCAAACAGATGCTGTGGTGCGTATTGCACCCCTACGTATCCATTACGATACCAAAAACATTCTCCCCCGCACTTCTATCGTAGCTATATCTAAAAGTATATCCAAGTTTCTCTAAAATAGTATCCACGATATAAAGCCCCAAACCAAACCCATGACTACGTTTCTCATCTTGAGAAAAAGGCTCTGTATAAAAAGAGAACTCCTCTTTGAGCGGTTCTCCCTTGGAGCGTACCTCGATTCTATTGCCAGCAGTCAAGACCATGACGTGTTTGTTGGTACCATATTTGATACCATTGTCCATGAGATTTTTGAGTGTGAGTGCGAGCAGTTTTTTATCTGTATGTAGTGCTCTATCAATGATTTTGACACTGTATCGCTCCTTGTCTGCCATGAGCACGCTCTCTGTCCGCTCCATCACAGCCATGAGTGTCGTATCTGCTTTGGTTGGCTCAAAATTATACATGGTGATGCGCTCCACGTCTGCCAGATCAGAGATGAGCTCATTCATCCGCTCAAAGGCACGAATCAGTATCTTTTTTGCCATAGGGTCATCGATAGTCTCAGAGACGATACGCCCCTTGGTGATGGGGGTTTTGAGCTCATGCATGATATTACGCATAAAGAGGTTTTTAGAAGAGATCAACTGTCTGATATGGCCGATAGCCTTGTCAAAACTCTGTGCGATTTTACCGATCTCATCGCCCCCTTGGTTATCAATCTTGATATCGAGATTTCCATCGGCAAACTGCTCTATCTGCTTATGGAGGCGTTTGAGTGGGTAGAGTTTTTTGAGGATCATAACATAGATAAGCAGGAACAAAAACAACATCGCACCACCGATAGAAAGTACCAATTGATAAATACGTTCATTGTAGTTAGATTGGTTATCCACAAACATCTGCGTATATCCGAGTCTCTGCACATAGATATAGTTACGTGTGGGGGTTTTAAAAACCCTAAACCTACCATAGATGGTCTGCCCTTCAAAGATCGTTTCACCACTTTTTTCTATCTCTTTGAGTGCCTCTATGGTACTGATCGGCTCGATTTTATAATCATCATAAAAACGCTTGAGGACAAAGGGGGTCATATCCAGATTTTCTCGAAACAAAAAAGAGTCTGAGATGGGTTTATATCGTGCGACATCTTGTGGCTGTCTGCTCTCCTCTGTGGCGGTATGAAAAAAATAAAATGCCGCCAAAAATACAGAAAACACCAGTAAAAACAGCAGATGGATAAAGGTGGTTACGGAGACATGTTTCACGCTTGCTACACCCTGTCAGTCAACAGATATCCTACGCCTCGCACGGGCTTGATATAGGTATGTGCTTCATCAAGTGCTGCGATTTTGTTGCGTATTCTAGAGATGATGACATCGATATTTTTGATCGAGCTTTCATCATCGATATGCTCACTCTCATAGATCAGTTGTTCTCTGGATACTGAGCCATTTTTATGCTGTATCAACATGGCAAGCACATCAAACTCTGCTGCAGTGAGATCTAACATGGTGCCTTTGAACTCTATCACACGCCCTGCCTGATCGAGTCTAAATATCTCCTCTTCTGACTCTTTGGGCTCTGTAGCAACATTGGTACGTCTCAAGATGGTTTTGATACGGGTGACGAGCTCTCTGGGATCATAGGGTTTTGGCATATAGTCATCTGCACCTCGCTCTAGTCCGATGACTTTGTCTGTGATATCATCACGAGCAGAGGAGATGATGATGGGGATATTGGAGTTCTCACGAATCTTCTCAACCACTTCGAGCCCATCCATACCAGGCAGGGTCAGATCCAAAATAATCAAATCAAACGCATGTTGCGTGAGCAGTGACATCCCCAGATAGGGCTCTTCTGCTGAGATGACCTCCATGCCATGCTTGGTCAGGTAGCTACTGAGAATCATAGAGAGTTCAGGATCATCTTCGATAATTAATATTTTCATTTGTACTCCAAAGATATAATAAAGGGCACTTCTAGCAATAGATGTTGTGGATATAATCTATTGTTAGAGGTACCCTATAGTATAATATCGAAAATACTTAAATCACGAGGTAAATATGGAACGTTATAAAGTCGTTAT
>CAZEIN010000065.1:0-4718 GCA_964512425.1 uncultured Sulfurovum sp. | reverse complement strand
AGATGCTTGGCTCATGGGTGTTTGCAGCGTATCTGAGGCGCACCCAAAGGTGCATCGATGCATACGCAGTGAATGCCCATGAGTCAATGATCTATGGGAGATTGGCAATCTCTATTGCATAGTTTGGGTTTATTCATGGGTAGGGACGAGGCCTATCCCTACGGGTGTGTTACCCCTCTATTTTGGCTACGCGTCCTGCGTGTCTACCGCCTTCGAACTCGGTAGAGATAAAGGCATCGATCATGCTCTCGATGATACCCTTGCCTGCGACTCTCTCTCCAAATGCGAGGATTTGGGCATCATTGTGGGCTCTAGCCATGGCGGCGGTATAGGCATCATGACAGAGTGCTGCACGGATGCCGGTGACCTTGTTGGCAGCCATAGAGATACCGATGCCCGTACCACACACTACGATACCAAAGCTTCCCTCGTCAGCTGCGACTGCCTCTGCACATTTGCGTCCAAAATCAGGATAATCTACCCTATCCGCAGATTCAGGCCCTAGATCGATGATCTCGTGTCCTCTGTCTGTGATGAGTGTTTTGATGTAGGCTTTGACGGCGTAGCCAGCGTGGTCTGTTGCGATATAGAATTTCATGGGTTTCCTTTCTATTTGGTGGGGGTCAGGTGTGTGAATGTTTACCCTTGCGGGTCAACATTGCAACACCAGACCCCTGTCGTGAGCTACATAATAGCCTGTAGTATCCAGCCCACAGGGGCAAATAGCAAGTCTCCGATAGGAGTAGCGACAATCAAAATGATAAAAATCATACCATACGGAAAGATCTTTTCGATAAACGCTACGACACGCCTCCACTTCATTTGGGCGGCAAAGTGTAGGAGGACTTGTGAGCCATCGAGTGGGGGTACGGGGATGAGATTAAATACCCCTAGTACGACATTGATGATGATGCTCTGCATGATAAACAGATACATAAAAGCACCAAAGACATCTTGTGGATGGCTAAAGAGTGGGAAGAGTGTAGCCAGCAAAATGGCAAACAAAAAGTTAAACGTCACCCCTCCGAGTGCCACAGCAATCATCGCACCATGCCCACCATTGCGAATAACGAGACTGGCATTGATAGGTACAGGCTTTGCCCAACCAAACAAAAAAGGTGCTCCTGAGAGATAGAGCATCGCTGGTACGAGGATGGTGCCTACGGGGTCTATATGTACGAGGGGATTGATGCTCAGGCGACCTCTGGATTTGGCGAGGTCATCTCCATAGCGGTACGCAACCCATCCATGCATAATCTCATGCCCGATGACTGCAATAGCAATCGCCAATATAGAGGCAACGATACGGTAGATCTCTAGCTCTTCTTTAGTCAACGGTGGGCTCCTCTCTCTCCATGGTCTTGATACTTCTGCCGATGCGACTCCATCTGACAGAGTAGCGGTAGTTGTTCCACTTTTTTTCACATGATTTAGAGCCTAGGTCAATATCTCCACAGATACGAGAGAGTGATTGGTGGTCTCTGTTGCCACTGTCTTTGCCATAGACACGCTCATAGCTACGATACTCTAGACTAAAGTAGGTAAACCATGGTTGTCCAATGATGAGACTATAAGGCACTGCCCCCCAAAATCTACTATCATTGGAGTTGTCTCTGTTGTCTCCAATCATGTAGTAGTGGTCTGGTGCGACTTTTTTGTAGAAAACAATCTCCTCATTTTTATCAAATTTGACACGCAGTGGTGTCATATCAATCGCAAGCCCATTGTTGATATATCTTGTGAGATATTCAAACGCACTGTTGCCTTCTGGTTTGTATTGGATACCTGGATATTTTTCCATATAGGGGTTGACGACCCAGAGTTTTCCTAGAGCTGAGACGATTTTGCTGGCTGGGTAGTGCTCCTTGATATAGGTATCCCCCTCATGGAAGTGGATCATGAGACGTTTGTCTGCATACATGAGCTCATCGCCACCGACAGCTACACAGCGTTTGACATAGTGGGTTTTTCTGTCTGTTGGGACATAGAAAATCACGATATCTTCCCTCTGTGGTCTGTCTCCTTCGATGAGGTGACCGTTGTGATTAAAATCTGGCAGGACCTTGAGTCCTACCCAGGGCAACTCTGGGATAGAGATACCATAACTAAACTTTTTGGCAAAGAGAAAATCGCCAATCAGCATGGTACGCTTCATAGACCCGCTGGGAATCACAAAGGACTGAGCCACAAAAAATATCATAATCAGTACAAAAAAGATCGCACCCGTCCAAGTCCCTGAAAAGTAGTAGAGTTTTTTCAAAAAGTTTTTCACACTGTCTCCCTGGCTTGTGCTGCTTTGAGCGTATTTTCTAGAAGCATGGCGATAGTCATAGGACCTGCACCACCTGGCACGGGGGTGATAAAGCTACACTTTGACTTGACCGCTTGGAAATCCACATCTCCTACGAGAGACCCATCTTCTAGGCGGTTGATACCGATATCGATGATTATGGCACCCTCTTTGACCATATTTTCTGTGATGAGATTTGGTTTGCCAACTCCTACGATGATGATATCGGCTGCTCTGGTGTGGGCTGCAAGGTCTCGGGTGTGGATGTGGGTGATGGTGACGGTAGCATCTGCGTTGAGTAGTAGTGACGACATGGGTTTGCCTACGATATTACTGGCTCCCACGATACAGACGTCTTTGCCCTGTAGGTCGATCTCATACTTTTCAAACATCTTCATGACACCTAGTGGCGTACAAGGCACAAAACAGTCTAGATTGGTGACGAGTCTGCCGACATTATAGGGGTGAAAGCCATCGACATCTTTGTGAGGGTCTATGACTTCTATGATTGTGTTGGTGTCAATATGTTTAGGTAGTGGCAGTTGCACGAGGATACCATCGATACGTGGATTGTCATTGATCATTTTGATGGTATCGATAATCTCGTCTTGGCTGATGGTCTCGGGCATGGAGTGGGTGATGGCGTAGAAGCCTACCTTTTCACAAGCTTTGGCTTTCATCTTGACATAGGCGTGACTGGCAGGATCATCGCCGATGAGGATGACAGCCAGTCCTGGGACGATGTTGCGGGTCTGCTTGAGGATTTCGACCTCTTTGGCGACATGCGCCTGAGAGTGTTGTGCTAGGGATTTTCCATCTATGAGTTGCATATGGGCGTACGACCTTAGTTTTTTTAGGGTATTATATCGAAAAATAATTATGGAGCTTCAATGAAAAAGATCTCACTCTTGTTTTTGGTCTCACTCTCTCTGTTTGGAGAGGACTTTATCTCTGATTTTGAATATGGACAGATGCTCTATCGAGACTCCAGAGGGGTGAGTTGTGTACCCTGCCATGGCGAAGTAGGTGAAGGCAAGCTGATTGTCAGCTAGTACAAGGATGCAAACAAAACCGATGAAAATCATACCATCTCTATCTATGGCCCAGATATCCGTCATGCGACACTAGCACAGATCAGCAGTAGCCTCAAAGAGGGCAAAGGGGTCATGCCCAAATATTTCCTCACGGACAAAGAGATAGAGATGATCTACGCCTATCTCAAAGAGGTCAACAGTGAGCACAACGAGAGTAAACCAGATGTATAACCCAAATCTCGAAATAGAAATTCATAACTGTGGATTATCATCACATTCCAGGGCTTCTATTTCGGGGTTTGGGTATAAAATCCTCTGGACATGCCTGCTCTCCTCCATGTTGCTGATTGCCCAAATCCCCAGTAATACTCAGCAGCTTCTAGTCGTCACGACTGCCAACTGGTCAGCCAATCACGGCAGACTCCAACGCTACGAAAAACAGCATAACAGATGGCAAAAAGTAGGCAAGCCCATCGCAGTCAAAGTAGGCAAAAATGGTCTAGCCTGGGGCAGAGGACTACACCGTATCCCCCAAGGAGCCACACGCCTCAAGCGAGAAGGAGACGGCAGAGCCCCAGCAGGGATCTTTCGTCTGCCTTATGCCTTTGGCGACCAGCCCATTCGCTTGCGTTATGCCTATCACACAATGACCCGTCAGCATCACTGTGTAGATGATGGTCACTCCAAGTACTACAATCAAGTCATAGAGAGCCAAAAAGTACGCAAAGACTACAAAAGCTTCGAGCACATGAAATTCCCCAGTGGACTCTATAGCTATGGACTGTTTGTCGACCACAACCCCAAGCGTATAGCAGGGGCGGGCTCTTGTATCTTTATGCATATCAAAAAACCCAATGGCAAACCTACTGTAGGGTGCACAGCAATGGGCAAATCAGAGATCGTGACACTACTCAAATGGCTAGATAGCAAAAAGAAGCCGCTGTTGGTGCAGGCACCTGCAGGGGTGATGAAGAGGTTGTTCTAACCCCAAATCTCGAAATAGAAATTCATGACTATACACTATCATCGCATTCAAGGGGTTTGCGTAAAACCATCATCGAACCTGCGGGTGCGACTCAAATTTTACACAAACCCCTCAAATACGAGCATAGCACATATTCAAAGATTTCTATTTCGGGATTTGGGCTAACCATTCACCACTTTTTGCTATAATACCCTTCACTATAACTATCAGGAATAACCATGGAAGATTTTCTCAAAAAAGCCAAAGCCAGCAGTGCTGCGATCGCAGCACTGAGCGGTACACAAAAACGCACGATTCTCGAAGCGATGGCGGATGCGATTGATGCGGGAAGTGATGCGATCATCGCTGCCAATGTGACCGATATGCAGTATGCTGTAGCAAATGGCATCTCGGAGGCACTACAGGATAG